>NZ_JAGKRI010000005.1:0-167184 GCF_017939255.1 Aeromonas sp. Prich7-2 | reverse complement strand
GAAATAAGGGAAAGACTGGAATGGGCAGCTGATTATTTGGCCAAGAACGCTTGCCGAACCAAGCAGAGAAAATCGATACAGAACAGGACCTTGGAAGGAGTTTTAAAGGGACTCAACGCTTAAGGTCCTGTACATGAATAAGGCATAAGGCCGAGAAAAATGGTGCTGAAATTTTATAAAAAAACTGACGCAGGCCGGATTCGGTTAATTTCATGAATCATAAGGAATAAATGATTTTTTCCGCCAACGATGCGCAATTCGTGCCAAAAACCGGACTCCTGTGGCTCGGCGGTGAATGGCCCAAAATCGCCACCATCCTATATAACCTTCCCTAGGGACAGTGAAACATAGTGATGTGCCCGGCGTCGTTCCATTCCATGGGCGAGGTCCGGCCAGGAGGGTATATGGAGCTGCCTGATTTCGATACCCTGAAGTACTGGGCGCTGGCCGAGCCGGAGCGACTCGACGCGCTGCTGCACCAGCAGATAGAGACCCTGATCGCCCAGGTGGGGCCAGAGCGGCAACGTCGGTTGCGAGGTCTGCAATTTCGCATCGACTGCCAGCGCCGCCTGGCAAGAAACAACCTCGACAGCTGCATCCGGATAGCCAACATGATGCATGACTCCGTCTACGCCATGCGCCAGCACATTCTGGATCTGCAGAACGAATCTTGTCAGGAAATGGCAGAGCCCCCGCTGCCGGATAATGTGATAGCGTTTTCCAGTTATCTGAAACGGAAATAATTCACGGCCCTGTTCAAGATATAAAAAAACAGGGTATTTATTAATTTGTTTCACCCCTTCTAAAACAAGTTGTTAAGCAAGTTGGGTGAATTGTTTTTTATTTGCTGCAAATATTCCCCGGGCGGCTGAATAATAGTGACCAGTGCACGCAGTCCGATAGAGATGGATGAAGGTGTATTTATTTTGGGGTAATATCCAGACACATTTCATCTTGCTATGACTCAAAGGGATCATGAGAAGCATCACACCAGGAAGGGTGCTGTCGCGAGAGCAGCAGACGGAGATCACCCGGATCATCGTCAAGGCGGGCCAGATGCTGGCCCAGTTTGGGGCGGAGAGCCGCATCATCGAGCAGACCACGGTCCGGCTCGGCATGGCGCTCGGGCTGGAGAGCGTCGAGATGGCCATCTCTTCCAGCGCCATCGTCCTCACCAGCCTCTACCAGGGCAGTTGCGTCACCACCACCCGCCGGGTGCGGGAGCACGGCATCAACATGCAGGTGGTGTGCGAGATCCAGCGCATCTGCATCATGACGGAAAAGTCGCTTATCGGCGCGCGCGAGGTACGTCAGCGCCTCGAGGCCATCACGCCGTTCCACTATCACCCCTGGCTGGTGGTGCCCATGGTGGGGCTCTCCTGCGGTGCCTTCTGCCTGCTGTTTGGCGGTGACTGGCCCATCTTCCTGGTGACCTGCTGCTCGGCCTCGGTCGCCATGCGGGTGCGCCAGCTCATTGCCCGCCATCACCACAGCCCCCTCATCAACTTTGCCGCCACCGGGTTTATCGCCACCCTGCTCGCTTCCAGCGCCACCTTCTTCGGCTGGGGCGAACAACCCTATCTCGCCATGGCCGCCAGCGTGTTGCTGCTGGTGCCGGGGTTCCCGCTCATCAATGCGGTCTCCGACATGGTGAAGGGTTACTTCAACATGGGGCTGGCCCGCTGGGGCACGGCGACACTGCTGACCATCAGCGCAGCCATAGGGATCATTCTCGCCATGTCGGTGACCGGTATCTGGGGGTGGAAGGTATGATGGAACTGCTCTGGCTGCTGGCCAAGGATGCCTTCTGGTCGGCCATTCCGGCGGTGGGCTTTGCCATGCTGTTCAACGTGCCGCCACGGATGCTCAAATATTGCGCCATGGGGGGCGCGCTGGCCCACAGCCTGCGTACCCTGCTCATCCACTACGGCATGCCCATCGAGTGGGCCACCCTGGCAGCGGCGACCACGGTCGGTTTTGTCTGTGTCTACTGGTCGCGCCGCCTGCTGGCACCGCGCCCGGTGTTCAGCGTCGCCTCCATCATCCCCATGATCCCGGGCAGCTATGCGTTCAAGACCATGATCGCCATCGTGGAGCTCAATATCTCCGGGGTGACCATGGAGCTGCTTCAGAGCGCGGTGGAGAACGGCCTCAAGGCGCTGTTTATCGTGGGGGCCCTGAGTTTCGGTTTGGCGATCCCCTCTCTGGTCGTGTACCGTAACCGCCCCATTATCTGACGACGGTGCGAGAGGTTGACCCCATGATGATTTCCATGATTGCCGCCATGGCCCAGGATAGGGTGATCGGCCTGGACAACCAGATGCCCTGGCACCTGCCGGCGGATCTGGCCCACTTCAAGCGGGTCACCCTGGGCAAGCCGGTGCTGATGGGGCGCAAGACCTTTGAATCCATCGGACGACCGCTGCCCGGGCGCCGCAACCTGGTGATCAGCCGCAACCCCGACTACCGGGCCGACGGCGTGGAGGTTATCGACTCGGTGGAGGCCGCACTGGCCCTGCTGGCGGATAGTGACGTCGCGGAGCTGATGGTGATCGGGGGCGGTCATCTCTACGGCCAGCTGCTGCCACGGGCCGACAGGCTCTATCTGACCCGCATCGATCTGGCGGTGGAGGGGGATACCCGTTTCCCGGCCTTCGACGAGGGCGACTGGTCGTGCATCGAGCGCGAGTTACATCAGCCTGACGAGAAGAATCCCCATCCCTACTGTTTCGAGACCTGGCAGCGGCGCTGAGCCCTCTGATGCCATGAAGAGCCCCTTGCGACAGCCGGGGGCTTTTTTGTGCCCTGTTACTGCAAAGAGAAGAGCGCTGAACCGACATGGCTGAAGATGCCTGAAGCAATATCCAGAATGCGTGACATTAAAATGATTAGTTATGTAATGAATAGGCCATTCATCGCCCCGGTGGGCGCCGTCGTCCCCGCCCTCTCTTTTCGCCTGCTGCTAACGCCTTTTAATCATTAATGAAATGTGCTGCGAGTGCATCGCTACTGTGGCGGCCTTGTCTGTTATAGGCGTTTTTATCGTGATTTAATGGATTTTTATGAATAAAAATAACTAATAAAAATCAATGGCTTAAATTTAATCTTTCCTGCTCAGCTTCAATTGGTTCTTTTGTTTGGGTGTGAAATTGCTTAGTGTTAAAAGTAATTGGCTCACGTTCGACGGTTTGCCAGGCAAGGCGTCGGCCAAGAAAAAAGGACAATATGACAGTCAAACTCGAGGTCAAATCCCTCTACAAAATCTTCGGCGATCAGCCGGATAAAGCGTTCAAATTGCTGGCGAAAGGGCATGATCGCGCCAGTATCCTGAAAAAGACCGGACAGACCCTGGGGGTCCAGGATGTCAATCTGGCCATCAACGAAGGGGAGATCTTCGTGGTGATGGGCCTCTCCGGTTCGGGCAAGTCCACCCTGGTGCGTCTCTTCAACCGGCTGATCGAGCCGACCCGCGGCCAGGTGCTGATCGATGGCGAGGACATCGCCGCCATCTCGGAGCGCGAGCTGCGCCGGGTGCGCCGCAAGAAGATCAGCATGGTATTCCAGTCCTTCGCCCTGATGCCGCACCTGAGTGTGCTGGAAAATACCGCCTTCGGGCTGGAGCTGGCCGGTGTACCGCTGGCGGAGCGCCAGCAGAGCGCCCGTCAGGCGCTCCATCAGGTGGGGCTGGGACAGTGGATAGAGGCTTATCCGGATGCCCTCTCCGGCGGCATGAAGCAGCGGGTCGGGCTGGCCCGGGCCCTTGCCAATGACCCCGACATCCTGCTGATGGACGAAGCTTTCTCCGCGCTGGATCCCCTGATCCGCACCGAGATGCAGGATGAGCTGCTCAAGCTGCAGGCCAGCCAGCAGCGCACCATCGTCTTCATCTCTCACGATCTGGACGAGGCGATGCGCATCGGCGATCGCATCGCCATCATGCAGGATGGCCAGCTGGTGCAAGTGGGCACCCCGGACGAGATCCTGAACCAGCCCGCCAACGACTATGTGCGCGCCTTCTTTCGCGGGGTGGATCTGGCCCATGTGTTCAGCGCCCGCGATGTGGCCAGCCGCAAGCAGGTGCCCCTCATCAAGAAACACACCACCGACGGGCCGGGCAACGCCCTGCGCCAGCTCAAGGAGCTTGAGCGGGAGTTCGGCTACGTGGTGGATCGCAGCCGCCGCTTCCTCGGGGTCGTCTCGGTGGAGTCGCTCGGTCAGGCGGTCAGGGCCAAAGGCAGCCTGGAGCAGGCGTTGCTGGCGGACATCCAGCCCATCCTGGCGGACACCGCCCTCAATGAACTGATCAGCCAGGTGGCGGCCGCCCCCTGTCAGGTGCCCGTGGTCGAGGAGGATGGCACTTACCTCGGCCTCATCTCCAAGGCCAATCTGCTCAACACCCTGGACAGGAGTACTCCGGCATGAAGCTGATGAATCCCCATTTGTTGCTGAGCGGGCTGCTGGCCCTGGTGCTGCTGGCGAGCCCTTCCCTGCGGGCCGATGAGGTGGCGGCAGATCCCTGGAGCGCGCCTGCGTCCACCGAGGTGTCCGATCCCTGGGGTAGTACCGACACCCAGGCCACCGACTGGCAGAACCAGATCGAAGCCGCCGACACCACAACCGCCATCGACTGGCTGGATCCTTTCCAGCAGGCGCTGGTGCCGCTGGATACCTGGGTGGAAGGGGGCATCGGCTGGCTGGTGGAGAACCTGCGGCCGCTGTTCCAGCTGATCCGCGCACCGGTGGAGCTGACCCTGAACGCCATGACCCATCTGCTGCAGACGGTGCCCTCCACCCTGATGATGGGGCTCCTGGCCATGCTTGCCTGGCAACTGGTGAACGGCCGCATGGCGCTCGGTACGCTCGCGTCTCTTGTGGGGATCGGGCTCATCGGGGCCTGGTCCGATGCCATGGTGACCCTGTCCCTGGTGCTGACCTCGCTGTTCTTCTGCGTGCTGCTGGGGTTGCCCACCGGCATCCTGCTGGCCCGCAGCGAGCGGCTCTCCACCTGGACCCGGCCGCTGCTGGATGCCATGCAGACCACCCCGGCGTTCGTCTACCTCATCCCCATCGTGATGCTGTTTGGCATCGGCAACGTGCCCGGGGTGGTGGTGACCGTCATCTTCGCCCTGCCGCCCATGATCCGGCTCACCATGCTGGGTATTCGCCAGGTGCCCACGGATCTGGTGGAGGCGGCCCACTCGTTCGGTGCCAGCCCCTCCCAGTTGCTGTTCAAGGTACAGCTGCCGCTCGCCATGCCCACCATCATGGCCGGGGTCAACCAGACCCTGATGCTGGCGCTCTCCATGGTGGTGATCGCCTCCATGATCGCGGTGGGAGGCCTCGGCCAGATGGTGCTGCGCGGCATCGGCCGGCTCGACATGGGGCTCGCCTCCATCGGCGGCCTCGGCATCGTGCTGCTGGCCATCGTGCTCGACCGCCTCACCCAGGCGATGGGGCAACCGGATCGCACCCGTACCGGCCGCTGGTATCAGCATGGGCCCGCCGCCCTGCTGCTGCGCCTGGCCGGCCGTGACAAGAAAATCGATTACAAAGGAGTAAACGCATGAGACAGACCACCAAAGGATTGACCCTGGGCACATTGCTGCTGAGTGCCCAACTGCTGAGCCCGCTCGCCATGGCCAGCGCCGAGTTGCCGGGGGAGGGGGTTCGCGTTCAGCCCTTGCAGAGCTCCTTGCCGGAAGAGGCCTTCCAGAGCCTGCTGGTGAGCAAGCTGATGGCGCGTCTGGGTTACGATGTCCAGCCCGCCCAGGAGGTGGACTACAACGTGGCTTATGCCTCGGTGGCCCAGGGAGACGGTACCTTCCTCGCGTTCAACTGGGTGCCGCTGCAGGACAACAAGTACGAGCAGGCGGGGGGCGACAAGGTGTTCTTCCGTGAGGGCACCTATGTGGCCGGTGCCGCCCAGGGGTACCTCATCGACAAGAAGACCGCGACCCAATACGGCATCACCAACCTGGGCCAGCTCAAGGATCCCGAGGTGGCGGCGCTGTTTGACGGGGATGGCGACGGCAAGGCCGACCTCATTGGTTGCAACCCCGGCTGGGGCTGCGAGGGGGCGATCAACCATCACCTCGACGCCTTTGGTCTGACCCCCACGGTGGCCCACAAGCAGGGCAACTACGCGGCGCTGATCGCCGATACCCTGGCTCGCTACCAGGCCGGCAAGCCGGTGCTCTATTACACCTGGACCCCCTACTGGCTCAGCAGCGAACTGGTGCCGGGGCGGGATGTGGTGTGGCTGGAAGTCCCCGCCGACGCCCCGGATGCGGCCAAGACCCGCTTGCCGAACGGCAAGAACTACGGCTTTGCGGTGAACACCATGCACATCGTTGCCAACAAGCGGTTTGCCGAGGCCAATCCAGCCGCCGCCAAGCTCTTCTCCATCGTCAAGCTGCCGCTCAATGACATCAACGTGCAGAACGGCCTGATGAACAAGGGGCAGAACAAGCCGGCGGACGTGGAACGTCATGCCGACGCCTGGCTCAAGGGCCACGAGGTACTGGTGAACGACTGGCTGAATCAGGCGCGCGCCGCCGCCATGTAATGAGGGGTACGTCGCCCTTTTGCGCAAAGAAAAACGCCCGGCAGTTGCCGGGCGTTTTTTTGTGGGCGCAGCACTTGGCCGGGCCGCGGGGGATCAGATGCCGGAGCCGTCGCTCTCGCCACCTTCCTCATGCAGGCCGCACTCGCGCTTGAGGCCGAAGAAGCGGGTCTGCTCCTCGCTCATGCCGGGCTCCCACTTGGCGGTGGTGTGCACGTCGCCGACCGAGAGGTAGCCCTGCTCCCACAAGGGGTGGTAGGGGAGGTCGAACTCCTTGAAGTAGTAGAAGACGTCCTTGTTGCTCCAGTCGATCACCGGCAGGAACTTGAAGCGACCGCGCTGGATGGCCAGCACCGGCAGCTTGCCCCGGCTGCCGGACTGCTCACGGCGCAGGCCCGAGAACCAGGTGCGGGCACCCAGCTCGTTCAGGGCGCGGTCCATGGGCTCCACCTTGTTGAGCTGGTTGTAACGGGTGATCCCCTCCACCCCCTGCTCCCACAGGAGGCCGAAGCGGGCCTCCTGCCAAGCCGGGCTGAGTTCGGCCCGGTAGATCTTGAGGTTGAGCGCGAGACGCTCGGTCAGCTCGTCGATGAAACGGTAGGTCTCGGGGAAGAGGTAACCGGTGTCGGTCAGCACCACGGGCACGTCGGCCCGCTCGCGGCTCACCAGGTGCAGCATGAGCGCCGCCTGGATGCCGAAACTCGATGACAGCACATGCTCCCCCGGCAGGTTGGCCAGGGCCCAGCGCACCCGCTCGGGAGCGCTCATGGCGTCCAGCGCCCGGTTGAGGGGGGACAGCGCCTCGACCTGCTCCTCCCGGCCCAGGGCCAGGAGGGCGTCGAGGTCGAGCCGGCCGTCGGCGGTGCGCGCCAGACGGGCTGTATCAGTCTGTTCAGGCTGCATAGAAGTCCCTCGCGGAGTCGATAACCGGGGCGATGATGCCGGCGCGAATGACAAAATCGCCGAAGCACTCGTCCGGGTTGCGTTCGCTCGCCCAGCGGCCGATCAGGGCGTCCAGTTCGGCCAGGATCTGCGGCTCGGTGATGTTCTCCAGATGCAGGCGCGGGATGCGGGTCCCCTCGAGGTTGCCCCCCAGGTGCAGGTTGTAGCGACCCGGCGCCTTGCCCACCAGACCCACTTCCGCCAGCATGGCGCGGCCGCAGCCGTTGGGGCAGCCGGTGACCCGGAAGATGATGGCGTCATCCGCCAGGCCGTGCTTGGCCAGCAGCCCCTCGATGTCGGTGACGAAGGCAGGCAGCATGCGCTCGGCCTCGGCCATTGCCAGGGGGCAGGTAGGCAGGGCCACACAGGCCATGGACTGCTTGCGCTGCTCGCTCACGCCGTCATCCAGCAGACCGTACTGACGGGCCAGGGCTTCGATGCGGGCCTTCTCGCCGGCAGGCACGCCCGCGATGATGAGGTTCTGGTTGGCGGTGAGGCGGAAGTCCCCCTGATGCACCTTGGCGATCTCCAGCATGCCGGTTTTGAGGGGCTTGCCCGGGAAGTCCAGCAGGCGGCCGTTCTCGATAAACAGGGTCAGGTGGTGCTTGCCGTCGATCCCCTCCACCCAGCCGAAGCGATCGCCACGACTGGTGAATTCATAGGGGTGAACCGGCCCGAACTGGATGCCGGCGCGGTTCTCCACCTCGGCCTTGAAGGCCTCGACCCCCACCCGTTCAAGGGTGTACTTGGTCTTGGCGTTCTTGCGGTTGACCCGGTTGCCCCAGTCGCGCTGGGTGCTGACCACGGCGGCCGCCACCTCCAGCACGTGGGAGAGCGGAATGAAGCCAAAGTCGCTCGCCTTGCGCGGGTAGGTGGTGGTGTCGCCGTGGGTCATGGCCAGACCGCCCCCCACCAGCACGTTGAAGCCTACCAGCTTGCCGCCATCTGCGATGGCCACGAAGTTGAGATCGTTGGCGTGGATGTCCACATCGTTGTGGGGCGGGATCACCACGGTTGTCTTGAATTTGCGCGGCAGGTAGTTGGAGCCCAGGATCGGCTCCTCGTCACCCCCCAGCTTCTCGCCATCCAGCCAGATCTCCACGTAGGCGCGGGTCTTGGGCAGCAGGTGCTCGGAGATCTTCTTGGCCCACTCGTAGGCCTCCTGGTGCAACTCGGACTCCACCGGGTTGCTGGTGCAGAGCACGTTGCGGTTCACGTCCCCCGCGGTGGCGATGGAGTCGATACCGGTGCTGTTGAGGGTCTGGTGCATCAGCTTGATGTCGCGCTTCAGTACCCCGTGGAACTGGAAGGTCTGGCGGGTGGTCAGGCGGATGCTGCCGTACATGCTGTGTTCTTCGGCGAACTTGTCGATCACCTGCCACTGGGCCGGGGTGATGATGCCGCCGGGCAGGCGGGCGCGCAGCATGACATTGTGCAGGGGCTCTAGCTTCTGGGCGGCGCGCTCCGGGCGGATGTCGCGGTCATCCTGCTGATACATGCCGTGGAAGCGGATCAGCTGGAAGTTGTCGCCGTTGAAGCCGCCGGTGAGCGGGTCCTGCAGATCTTCGGCGATGGTGCCGCGCAGGAAGTTGCTCTCGCGCTTGAGGCGTTCGTTGTCAGCCAGCGGCCCTTCGACCGGTCCCGGAATAAGTTGTTTGCTCATCAATAGACATCCCTTTGATAACGTTTGGCACGACGCAATTCGCTCAGATACTCTTCTGCTTCCTCACGGCTCTTGTGGCCGTGTTCCGCAATCACTTCCAGCAGGGCTTCCTGCACATCCTTCGCCATGTGGTTGGCGTCGCCACACACATAGAAGTGAGCGCCTGCTTCCAGCCACTGGTAGAGCTCAAGCCCTGCCTCGCGCAGACGGTCCTGCACATAGATCTTGTTGGCCTGATCCCGGCTGAAGGCCAGGGAGATCTTGGACAGCAGGCCCGATTTCACATAACGCTGCCACTCCACCTGATAGAGGAAGTCCTGGGTGAAGTGGGGGTTGCCGAAGAAGAGCCAGTTCTTGCCCTCTGCCCCCTGTGCTTCCCGCTCCTGCAGGAAGGCGCGGAACGGGGCAATGCCGGTGCCCGGCCCCACCATGATGACGGGGGTGTCGGGATTGGCGGGCAGTCGGAAGTTGTCGTTGTGCTCCACGAACACCCGGACCTCGGCATCTTCCGGCAGACGGTCCGCCAGATAGGAGGAGGCGCCGCCGCTTCGCACTGTGCCATCTTCTTGGCGGTAGCGCACCACGCCGACGGTCAGGTGCACCTCTTCTTCCACCTCGCTCTGGGCGGAGGCGATGGAGTAGAGGCGGGGAGTGAGGGGGCGCAGCAGTGCGATCAGTTGATCGGCACTCAAGGAAGCCGGGAAGCGTTTCAGTACGTCCACCACTTGAGCAGAGGCGACCAGGGCGTTGACCTGGGCCTTGTCACCGGCCAGATCTTTGAGCGCCGCGTTGTCCGTGATCTCGGCGAGGCCCGTGATCAGGCCCCCGTGCAGTCGGGTCAGCTCGTAGTGACGGGTCAGCGCCTCGCGCAGGCTGCCATGGGGGGTGGCCTCGTCACCGGTGAGACCGGTCAGGGCCAGCACTTCCCCCACGAGATCGGCGTCGTTGTCGAACCAGATGCCGAGCGCATCCCCCGGTTGATAGGTGATGCCGGACTCTTCCAGGTTGATCTCGATGTGACGGATGTCCTTGGTGGAGTCGCGGCCGGTGATCTTCTGGTTCACCGAGAGTCTGGCGGGGAAGGGGTTCTCCTTGTTGTACTGGTTGTGGCCGACGGCGGCCTGCACCGAGCCCGCCACGCTGGCAGTCGCGGCGCCGGCAGAGAGGGTGGCGGCGACCGCCGCAACGGCCTGCTCGCCCCAGGCCTTGGCGGCATCCTGATAATCCACATCGAGGCTAGCTAGCTCATGGATGCGCTCGGCCCCTGCCTTGGCGAGAAAGGCATCGAAATCCTTGCCGGTCTGGCAGAAGAACTCATAGGAGCTGTCACCCAGCCCCAGCACGGCAAACTTGAGCCCTTCCAGCTTGCCGACCTTGCCCTTCTTGAGCTGCTCGAACAGATCGACGGCGCTCTCGGGGGGCTCCCCCTCCCCGTAAGTGCTCACTACCACCAGCAGGTGGCTCTCTTTCTTGAGCTGCTTGGGTTTGTAGTCTGCCATGGAGGTGAGGGTCACCGGCAGGCCGCGGGCCTCGGCCTGGGCCTTGATGGCGCTGGCCACGCCCTTGGCATTCCCGGTCTGGGAGCCGTAGAGAATGGTCAGGCTGCCGCCGGGTGCCGCGACTTCTGCGCCTGCGCTCGCCACGGGCTGGACGCCCGCCTGAGAGAGGCCGTAGAGATAACCGCTGACCCAGGCCAGTTGCTGGGTATTGAGGGTGGTGAGAACTTGGTTGAGCTGGCGCTGCTGTTCGTCAGAGAGCGGGCTCAGGGTGGGGGCTGTCAATGGCATCACACATGTCTTCCATGGTCTGATTTTTGGTCAGGGTAAGGGGTGTAATGAATAACAACAAAGAATAAAAATATCTTCTTTATGCGATTTATGAATTTATAAAGCCAAAATCCATCTCAGCCCCGGGGCGCCCGTGATATAAAAATGGCCTTGCCGAGCCCCCTGTCCCGGGGATCTCTCATGCCTCAAGGAGCAACCATGTCCCGTCTCTATCATGTCAACGCCTTCAGCCATCACCCCTTCGGAGGCAACCCCGCCGTGGTGGTGCTGGGGGAAGCGCGGCCCGACGCCGAGCTGCAGGCCATGGCAGCGGAGTTCAACCTCTCTGAGAGCGCCTTTCTGACCCAACTGGGAGAGGGGCATTACGGGTTGCGCTGGTTCACCCCGCAAGTGGAGGTGGACTTGTGCGGCCATGGTACCCTGGCGGCGGCCCATGTGCTGTGGCAGACGGGGGAGGTGTCAGGGGAGCTCCCCATCCGCTTCGTGACCCGCAGCGGTGAGTTGGTGGCCCGGCGGGAAGGGGGAGTGGATCTGGCTCGATTTTCCGCGCATTGCCCTGGCGCCCCTCGAGCTGGACCCTGCCTATGGGACGGCTCTTGGCTGCCAGCCGCTGCGCACACTGGCGGCCGGGGCCAAGTTCCTGCTTGAACTCGGTAGCGAGGAGGCGGTCCGCGCGCTCACCCCCGATTTTCACGCCCTGCGGGCGCTGCCGGGCCGGGGGATCATGGTGACGGCGCTATCGAGCCGGGGAGAGGACGACTTCGTCTCCCGCTATTTCGCCCCCTGGGTCGGGGTGGACGAGGATCCGGTGACCGGCTCCAACCACTGCGCCCTGGTGCCCTTCTGGGCCGAGCGGTTCGGCAAACGGCAATTGCGGGCACGCCAGGTCTCGGCCCGAGGCGGGGATCTCAGGCTGGAATTGCAGGAGGAGCGGGTGCTGATGGCGGGCCGGGCTCTGACCCTGTGGCAGGGGGAGTGGCTGCTGCCCCCTGTCGCACCAGCGGACCGATGACCGTTCGTCACTGTGTGACTTCTGCATAAAAAAACGCCCCGCAATTGCGGGGCGTTTTGATTGCCATGGACGGCAGCGTTTTGCTGCGGCCCTGTTTCTGAGGCTCTTACTTTTGTGGACGCAAGGCCGGGAACAGGATGACGTCGCGGATGGTGTGGCTGTTGGTGAACAGCATCACCAGACGGTCGATACCGATACCCTGACCGGCGGTCGGCGGCAGACCGTGTTCGAGCGCGGTGACGAAGTCGGCGTCGTAGAACATGGCTTCGTCGTCCCCTGCGGCTTTCTGGTCAACCTGGGCCTGGAAGCGCTCGGCCTGATCTTCCGCATCGTTCAGCTCGGAGAAGCCGTTGGCCAGCTCGCGGCCGCCGATGAAGAACTCGAAGCGGTCGGTGACGTCCGGGTTCTGGTCGTTGCGACGGGCCAGCGGGGAGACGGCGGCCGGGTACTCGGTGATGAAGGTCGGTTGCAGCAGCATGTGTTCCACGGTCTCTTCGAAGATCGCGGTGATCACGTGGCCCAGCTCCCAGCTCTTCATCAGCTCGATCTTCAGACCCTTGGCGACGGCGGTGGCCTTCTCCAGGGTGGCCAGATCGTCACGGGTCACACCTGGGTTGTACTTCAGGATGGAGTCGACCATGGAGAGGCGCTGGAACGGCTGACCGAAATCGATGGTCAGGCCCTCTTCGCCCTCTTTGGCGTAACGGATCCTGGTGTCGCCCAGGATGTCCTGTGCCAGGGTGCGCAGCATCTCTTCGGTGAGATCCATCAGATCGATGTAATCGGCGTAGGCCATATAGAACTCGAGCATGGTGAACTCGGGGTTATGGCGAACGGAGATGCCTTCGTTGCGGAAGTTGCGGTTGATCTCGTAGACACGTTCGAAACCACCGACCACCAGACGCTTCAGGTAGAGTTCCGGAGCGATACGCAGGTACATGTCGATGTCCAGCGCATTGTGGTGGGTGATGAAGGGACGTGCGGAGGCGCCACCCGGGATGACTTGCATCATGGGGGTTTCCACTTCCATGAAGCGCTTGTCGTTCAGGAACTTGCGAATGCCGGCCACCACCTTGGTGCGGGTCACGAAGGTCTTGCGGGACTCTTCGTTGGCGATCAGGTCCAGGTAACGCTGGCGGCAGCGGGCTTCCTGGTCGGTCAGACCCTTGTGCTTCTCGGGCAGCGGGCGCAGGGCCTTGGTCAGCAGGCGGATGGTGGAGACGTGTACGGAGAGCTCACCGGCGTTGGTGCGGAACAGGGTGCCCTCGACACCGACGATGTCACCCAGATCCCACTTCTTGAACTGCTCGTTGTAGAAGCCTTCCGGCAGATCGTCACGGGTCACGTAGATCTGGATCTTGCCAGCCATGTCCTGCAGGGTCGCGAAAGATGCCTTGCCCATGATCCGGCGGGTCATGATGCGACCGGCAATCTTCACCTGTTTACCCAGGGCGACCAGCTCGTCATTGCTCTTGTCGCCGAATTCGGCATGCAGATCGCCGGAGAGGCTGTCACGACGGAAGTCGTTGGGGAAGGGGTTGCCCTGGGCGCGCAAGGCGGCCAGCTTGGAGCGACGCTCAAGCATCTCGTTGTTCAGTTCGAGAGTCTGGTCGACTTCCGGGGTGGTGGTTTGTTCAGACATGGTGATTCCTGCTGCTCTGTTTACAGGCCTGATTTCAGGCTGGCTTCGATAAACTTGTCCAAGTCGCCGTCGAGTACCGATTGGGTATTGCGGGTTTCGACGCCGGTGCGCAGATCCTTGATACGGGAATCATCCAGTACGTAGGAGCGGATCTGGCTGCCCCAGCCGATGTCGGACTTGGTCTCTTCGAGGGCTTGCTTCTCAGCGTTCTGCTTTTGAATTTCCAGCTCGTAGAGCTTGGCCTTCAACTGCTTCATACACTGATCTTTGTTCTTGTGCTGGGAACGGTCGTTCTGGCACTGCACCACCACGCCGGTCGGCACGTGGGTGATACGCACCGCGGACTCGGTCCGGTTGACGTGCTGACCACCGGCACCGGAGGCGCGGTAGACGTCGATGCGAAGATCAGCCGGGTTGATCTCGATCTCGATGTCATCATCGATCTCGGGGTAGACGAACACGGAGCAGAACGAGGTGTGGCGACGGCCGCCGGAATCGAACGGCGACTTGCGTACCAGGCGGTGCACGCCGGTCTCGGTGCGCAGCCAGCCGAAGGCATACTCGCCGGTGAACTTGATGGTGGCGGACTTGATGCCGGCCACGTCGCCTTCGGAGCATTCGATGAGCTCGGGCTTGTAGCCGTGGGCATCACCCCAGCGCAGGTACATGCGCAGCACCATGTTGGCCCAGTCCTGGGCCTCGGTGCCACCGGAACCGGACTGGATGTCGATGTAGCAGTCGGAACCGTCGTGCTGACCGGAGAACATGCGACGGAACTCGAGATCCACCAGCTTGGCCTCCAGCTCGTCCGCTTCGACCACGGCTTCGTTGAAGGTCTCTTCGTCTTCGCCTTCGACGGCCAGGCTGACCAGCATCTCGACGTCATCGACGCCCTGGGTCAGGGTATCGATGGTGCTGACGACGTTCTCCAGGGAGACGCGCTCCTTGCCCAGCGCCTGTGCGCGCTCGGGTTCGTTCCAGACATCCGGCTGTTCCAGCTCGGCATTGACCTCTTCCAGACGCTCTTTCTTGGCGTCATAGTCAAAGGTACCCCCTAAGCAGCTCGGTCCTCTCAGACAGCTCCTTAAGCTTGTTTAATACAGGATTGACTTCAAACATCGTGAAAACTCTCGGGGTCGATGTGATTTAAAAACGGGATATTCTAGCCAATTGCAGAAGGAATAAACAGGGTTGGCTGGCCCCGCTCTTTTTCCTGCTCCAATTTTCCGCAGCATTTTTAAAATTTCCGCGTAAAATATCGTCACTCACGCCATTCTCCGCTTCAGTTTTACGCGGATTGGCCGCTAACAACACACAGTGCCACGCACTCCCGATTGATCCTGTTCCCGACCCCCACAAGAAGAAAACACGATGAAAAACCTATCACTCAAGCAGAAGATACTGTTGTCTGTGGTCATCGCCTTGTCACTGGTGATCCTGCTGCTCTCCTGGCAGAGCTACACCAGCCAGAAGTCCATGCTGCTGCAAGGCAGTCAGGAACAGGTGCAGCGCCTTGGCAGCCAGCAGGCCGCCAGCGTCAGCGACTGGCTTGCCGCCCGTCGTGACGTCATCCAGGCCCTTGGCAACAAGGCCGGTGCCGAGCCCCTCAACGCCCTGCAACAGGCCCAGGTGTCCGGCCGTTTCCAGCTCACCTATTTTGGTGAGGGCAGCGGCAAGATGAACGACTCCGACCCCTCCATCAACCGCGACGGTTACGATCCCCGCTCCCGTGGCTGGTATCAGGAAGCCATGGCCAAGGGCGGCATGATCGTCACCAAACCCTACCTCGACGTGGCCTACAACATTCTGGTGGTGACCCTGGCCCAGCCGGCCCAAGGCGGCGTGGTGGGGGGGGATCTCTCCATCGCCTCCCTGGTGGATGACATCACCAAGATGAAGCTGCCAGCGGACGGCTTCGCCATCCTGATGCACAAGGATGGCACCGTCATCGCCTACAAGGATGCGGCCAAGGCGATGAAGCCGGCCAGCGAGATCGACAACGATCTGACCAATGCCCTGATCGAGCAGAGCAAGGCGAGCAACAGCCTGGTGCCTGCTTTCTTCGACAACGAGGGGCGTGACAAGCTGCTGTGGGCGACGGACATTCCGGACACCGACTGGGAGCTGGTGCTGGTACTGGACAAGAGCACCCTGGAGGCGCCGCTCTCCTCCCTGCTGATGACCCAGCTCGGCCTGGCCCTGCTGGTGCTGGTGGGCAGCATCCTCGCCATCTCCTGGCTGGTCAGCCTGCTGCTCGGTCCCCTCACCAAGGTGTCCCAGGCCCTGGCCCGCATCGCCGACGGTAACGGCGATCTGACCCAGCGCATCAAGATCGACGCCAATGACGAAGTGGGCCAGCTCGCCGGCAGCTTCAACCGCTTCGTGGGCAGCCAGCATCAGCTCATCGCCAACATCCGTCAGCTTGCCAACGAGCTGAACGCCGATGCCGAACGCAGTCTGGTGACCAACCAGGCCGCGGTGGAAGAGCTGCAACGCCAGCAACAGGAGGTGACCATGGTCGCCACCGCCGTCACCGAGATGGCGAGTGCCACCATGGAGATCGCGGGCAACGCCGAGAACACCGCTGCCGCCGCCCAGCAATCCGCCCAGAGCAGTGAACAGGGCAAGATCCTGGTGAACCAGACTCGCCAGTCCATCAACAACCTGGCCGAGGAAGTGGGGCAGGCGACCGGCGTCATCGGTGAGCTGAGCCGTCACGCCCAGGCCATCTCCGGCATCCTCTCCACCATCCAGGGCATCGCCGAGCAGACCAACCTGCTGGCGCTGAACGCGGCCATTGAAGCGGCCCGTGCCGGTGAACAGGGTCGCGGTTTCGCCGTGGTGGCGGACGAGGTGCGGGTGCTGTCGCGCCGTACCCAGGATTCCACCCAGGAGATCCAGTCCACCATCGAAACCCTGCAACAGACCACGGCCCGCGCGGTGAGCCTGATGCAGACCAGCCAGGGGTTGGCGGACAACAGCGTGAAGGATGCCGACGCTGCCGCTGCGGCCCTGGAGGAGATCACCCAGGCCGTCAGCCTCATCTCCGACATGGCGGGCCAGATCGCCACCGCCGCCGAGGAGCAGACCCAGGTGACCGGTGAAATCACCCAGAACACCACCGCCATCAAGGATGTGAGCGACGAGATCACCGCTTCCGCCATGCGCGACCTGGATCAGGCGCACAACCTCAAGGGGCGTGCCACCAACCTGAACCAGCAGGTGTCGACCTTTATTTTGTAAGGAAGGTCAGGCCGCAATTTGAACCAGCTGGTGTTGGCCTTCATTCTGTAAGGAAGGTCAGGCCGCAGTTCTACCGTGGCGTCAGTAAAAAGCCCCGCACCTTGGTGCGGGGCTTTTTGTTGCCTGCAGTCGGCCCCTTGGTGAGGGTCGGGGCAGCGTCCAGGGGCCAGCAAGCAAAGAGCCCACCGCAAGGTGGGCTCTGTCATACGGGGCCTGCGCCCGGGATCACAGGAAGGGCAGGGCCAGGAACAGCTTGATCACCACGGCGTTGATGATGTCGATGAAGAAGGCTCCGACCATGGGCACCACCAGGAAAGCCAGGTGGGAGGGGCCGAAGCGCTGGGTAATGGCCTGCATGTTGGCAATGGCCGTGGGGGTGGCGCCGAGGCCGAAGCCGCAGTGACCCGCCGCCAGCACGGCTGCATCATAGTTGCGCCCCATGACCCGGAAGGTGACGAAGATGGCGTAGAGCGCCATGGCCACCGTCTGAACGGCCAGCAGGATGAAGATGGGCAGGGCCAGGCTTGCCAGCTCCCACAACCTGAGGCTCATCAGCGCCATGGCGAGGAAGAGCGACAGACTGACGTTGCCGAGCAGGGAGACCTCGCGGTCGCTCACTTCGTGCCAGTTGAGCAGGGTGAGCAGGTTGCGCAGCAGCACGCCGACAAACAGCACGCAGACGAAGATCGGCAACTCGAAGACGCCGCCCTTGAGATAGAGGGCCAGCATTTCGCCCCCTTTCAGGCTGATGGCGATGAGTGCCAGGGTCTCGATCAGGCTGAAGGTGGTGAGCGGGCGCTCCATGTCCGGCATTTCGAAGCCCTGGGGGGCGCCGTCACGGTTGTGCTCCTCACCGGGCACCTGCACCTTCTTCACCAGATAACGGGCCACCGGGCCGCCGATGAGGCCCCCCAGCACCAGGCCGAAGGTGGCACAGGCTATCGCCAGCTCGGCGGCGGATTGCACGCCGTACTTCTCGGTGAAGATGGAGCCCCAGGCCGCCCCGGTGCCGTGGCCGCCGGAGAGGGTGATGGAGCCGGCCAGCAGCCCCATGTGGGGATCCAGCCCCAGCAGGGTGGCCAGACCCACCCCCAGGCTGTTCTGCACCAGCAGCAGGCCGGTGACCACCAGCAGGAAGGTGGCCACCGCCTTGCCGCCGCGCTTGAGGCTGCCCAGATCGGCGGAGAGGCCGATGGAGGCAAAGAAGGTCAGCATCAGGGCCGTCTGCAGGCTGGTATCAAATTGCAGTTCGATCTGCAGGGTGGAGCGCAGCACCAGCAGTACCAGGGCAACCACCAGGCCACCGGCCACGGGTTTGGGGATGTTGAAAGTGCGCAGGGGTCCTATCTTGTTGACCAGCAGGCGGCCAAGCAGCAGCACCAGGGTCGCGGCGACCAGGGTGGCGTAGGCATCAAGTTGTAGCATTCAGTGCTCCCATGTTGATCGGCTGTGTCTTTGGCGAGAAAGACTCACGGATCCAGCCGGGATGAAACAGAGTGGCGAACGCGCCAGTGACAGAGGGGCCGCAGCCCCGTCCCTCTGCAAAAGAGGGGGTCGACACGAGCCCGTGTTCGTCGGGCGTCCAGATGAGATTTGTGAAAAATCCGCCGGATACTAGCAAAAAACACCAAGTACATCCACATATGTCACATTAATGATTAAAACATGGTGTTAACATGGCATTTAAAACTGCCTCGCCGAGTGTGCTCCGGATCGCAACAATGCTGCTGCGGCTGTCATTTGCAGCGGCACTCTTTATAATTCGCCCGGTTCCGCCCCCACGGGAGGACACAGACCCTCAAGAGGTCTGCTGATGACCGATATTGAGCCCGCCCGCACCATCTGAAGGACGGGGGCTGTATCGGTTGAGCCCTGTTTGATTTGCCGGTTTCCAGTCCAGAGAGAGGAGAGGGTGTGAAGAAGTCCATCTACATTGCCTACACAGGCGGCACCATAGGGATGCAGCGTTCCGACCACGGTTATGTACCGATGGCGGGCTTCATGGAGGACTGTCTGGCACGGATGCCCGAGTTCCATCGACCGGAAATGCCCGATTACCATATCCACGAATATGCCCCCCTCATCGACTCTTCCGACATGACGCCGGCAGACTGGCAGCGCATCGCCGAGGACATCAAGGGCAACTACGACAAGTACGACGGTTTCGTCATTCTGCACGGCACCGACACCATGTCGTTCACCGCGTCTGCGCTCTCCTTCATGCTCGAAGATCTGCACAAGCCGGTCATCATCACCGGCTCCCAGATCCCCCTGGCCGAGCTGCGCTCGGACGGTCAGCAGAACCTGCTCAACGCCCTCTACATCGCGGCCAACTACCCGATCCACGAGGTGACGCTCTTCTTCAACAATCAGCTCTATCGCGGCAACCGCAGCAAGAAGGTGCATGCCGACGGCTTCCACGCCTTCGACTCGCCCAACTACCCGCCCCTGCTCAATGCCGGTATCGCCATCTCCCTGGAGGCAGGTGAGCTGGGCGTGCCGTGCGATCGCCCCCTGGTGCTGCACGACATCACCCCCCAGCCCATCGGGGTGGTGACCCTCTACCCGGGGATATCGGCTGAGGTGATAGCGAACATCCTGCAACAGCCGGTGCGTGCGCTGATCCTGCTCTCCTTCGGGGTGGGCAATGCGCCCCAGAACCCGGCCATGCTGGCGCTGCTCTCAGAGGCATCTGCCCGGGGCGTCATCATCGTCAACCTGAGCCAGTGCCTGCACGGCAAGGTCAACATGGGGGGCTATGCCACCGGCAACGCCCTCTCCCGTGCGGGAGTCATCTCGGGCTTTGACATGACAGCCGAGGCAGCGCTCACCAAGCTGCACTTCCTGCTGAGCCAGGATCTGCCGGCGCCGCGCATCCGTGAGCTGATGCAGCAGTCCCTGCGCGGGGAGTTGACCCCCTGACTTTCCCTCTCACCCTAACCCTCTCCCAGCGGTAGAGGGGATAGATCGAGGTGGCGAGGTTTGCCATGAAGATCGCCGGCAGGTGGCCCGCTGACTGCTCGCAGGTGCGTGCCAGCTCCCTTCTCCCCTGGTGGGAGAAGGGCCGGGGATGAGGGGATGAGTCATCCTGCATAGAGAGGAAAAAAGAGGGGAGCCATTATGGCTCCCCTCTTTCGTTTCGTTACCGCGATAGGTGACGTGCGGCCTGCCTCAGTGGCTAAGGTCGACCCGCACTATCTCTTCCTCATCGCGATACTGACGCTTGAGCTCGCTCTTGCTTTTCATCACGATCTCGCCGTCACGGCCGATGTTCATGTGCTCGGGGTTCTCAAGGTGCATCGCCTGCCAGGCCATCACGGCCTGCAGGGAGGTGGCCTTCTGCTCCTCGGTGAGGGGCTTGCCATCCGGCCATTTGCCGAGCTCGACCGCAGTCTTGAGTCGCTCGTACACCTCTTTGGGCATCTGCGCTATCGCTTGTTGAAACGTCACTTGCTGAGACGACATCCGGCCTCTCCTTGAAAATTGAGCCATGAACGCGGGGTCAGGCGGGCAGATCCTGTCGGACTATACCGGTAGATCCTGGCGGACTATACCGGTAGATCCTGGCGGACTACGCCAGCCATCTGCTCCATCACCCGTACTACCTGACAACTGTACCCGAACTCGTTGTCATACCACACGTAGAGCACGCAGTGATCCCCCTCGGCGATGGTGGCCTGGGAGTCGACGATGCCCGCAAAACGGGAGCCCACCATGTCGGAGGAGACCAACTCGGTGCTGGCGCTGAAGTCGATCTGGCGATGCAGGGCGGAGCTCAGTGCCATCTGCTGCAGATAGGCGTTGAGGCTCTCCCGATCGGTGGTCTGCTCCAGCGACAGGTTGATGATGGCAAGCGACACGTTGGGTGTGGGCACCCGGATGGCGTTGCCGGTCAACTTGCCCTTGAGCTCCGGCAGCGCCTTGGCCACCGCCTTGGCGGCACCGGTGCTGGTCATCACCATGTTGAGGGCTGCGCTGCGACCGCGGCGCTCCCCCTTGTGATAGTTGTCGATGAGGTTCTGATCGTTGGTATAGGAGTGGACCGTCTCCACGTGGCCGTGGCGGATGCCGTACTTGTCCTGCATCACCTTGAGCACCGGGGTGATGGCGTTGGTGGTGCAGGAGGCGGCGGAGACTATCTTGTCATCCGGGCCTATCACCTCGTGGTTGACCCCGAACACCACGTTCTTCATCTCCCCCTTGCCGGGGGCGGTCAGCAGCACCCGGGCGGCGCCGCGGGCCTTGAGGTGCTCGGACAGCCCCGCCTCGTCACGCCAGACGCCGGTGTTGTCGACGATCAGCGCATTGTCGATGCCGTAGGCGGTGTAGTCGATGTCGGCCGGGCTGTTGGCGTAGATCACCTGGATGAAGGTGCCGTTGGCGATGATGGCGCTGCGTTCTGCATCCACCTCGATGGAGCCGTTGAAGGGGCCGTGCACCGAATCGCGGCGCAGCAGACTGGCACGCTTCTCCAGATCCCCGTCGCGACCGCCGCGCACCACGATGGCGCGCAGGCGCAGGGAGTTGGCGGCGCCGGTGCGCTCGATGAGCAGACGGGCCAGCAGGCGGCCGATGCGGCCGAAGCCGTAGAGCACCACGTCGGTCGGGGCGGGCACGGCACTGCGGTTCAGGGCCGGTGCCAGCTTGGCACGCAGATAGTCCTCGATGCCGGCTTCATCCTGGTGATCCTGCCAGTAGCCCACGGCCAGTTTGCCGAGATCGACTTCGGCGGCGGTGGGGTTCAGGGCGACGATGGCGCGCAGGAGAGGGAAGCTTTGCTGGATGGGCAGCGGGGTGCCCTGGTGGCGGCGAACGACCCGGTGGGCCTTGAGGATATCGATGGTGGAGGCGTTTTGCAGCGGGCGTCCGTAGAGGGTGATCTCTATCCCTTGCTGTCGGTAGAGGCGACCTATCAAGGGTTGCATGGCTTCGGCGAGCTCCTGGCTCTCCTGCCACGCCTGCAAGTAGTGCTCGTGGGTCATTAACCAGATCCTTTTATTTCACGTTGTTGAAGCAAGTTGCCTGGGCAAATTGAAATTCGTCGAAGGCAGATCAGTGTAGGGCTGATGGTTTCGTTATATTATTCTGCAATCGCGGCCTTATACGGCGCGCGCATTGTAATGGATATGTAGCCTGTTTGCTAGTTGGCGGTGGCCGGTGCGGGTTGCGATTGTTATCAACCAGATGTGAACCATGACCCTATTCTCACAGCGTCCGTTACTGCTTTCCCTCGCTTGTTGCCTGACGTTGACGGCCTGCGACGACGACAGGATCCACAACATCTGCTCCCAATATCCCGCCCTGTGCGCGGACCTGGTGGACGACGGCTGGTGTCGCTATGAGCGCAGCGACGTCATTCGCGGTCGTTACTATCTCCAGGAAGAGGGGACGGACAGGCGCAAGTACGATCTGATGCGCGGCCTGGAGCGTTATCTGCAGTGCGCCGAGCACTCCACCAACATCGAGTACAAGCGGGCCAGGGAGCAGAAGAGCCCCAGAGTGGAAGGGATGCTGGCCGCCGGCCGTCAACTGGAACAGCTGGATGCGCAAACCCGGAACTCCCGGGATCCCTACCTGCTGCTCTGGCACTGGACCAACAACACCAGCCCCGAGGCTCGCGCCAGCTTCCTCGCGCAGGAGGGGACGCCGAGCCTCGAGGAGCCCGAGCTGCAACTGGCGCTCGGCGGCATCTATGCCAAGAGCGAGCCCGAAAAGGCCATCAGGCTGATGCACCATGCGCTCTCCCTCTATCGGGAGGGGGACAAGGTCAACAGCCGGATCCTCACCGCCCTCAGCACCCTCTACATGGGGCAGAAGCGATTTGATCAGGCCTATCTGTGGGGCAAGGTGAGCGAGTCATTCCAGGAGAGCCCCGAGGTCTCCGCCACCCGGCTCGGCATTTACCATGCCATCGGCAAGGAGGAGCAGGAGACGCTGGACGACCAGGCGGCCACCATCGTCGATGCACTCAGGCAGGGGAGCTACCGCACACCATGAATCCGACCCTGTCAGAAGCCCGGGAATGGGCCCATCCCTTCGATATCCGTCTAGTGCACGGCCAGATCCGCGGCGAGGACAGGGTGCTTGAACGGGCCACGGTGAGGGCCGTGGTGATGCGTGGTGATCGACTGCTGCTGGTGCACTCCAGCGTCAACGGGGATCTCATGTTCCCTGGGGGCGGCATCGAGCACGGGGAGGCGCACGATGCGGCCCTGGCCCGGGAGTTGCGGGAAGAGTGTGGCGCCGAGCTGGTGGCCGTGGGCCCCCTGCTGGGAGAGACCCGGGAGTATCGTGCCGCGCGCGAGCCGGATTACGATGCCTACTGCATCCGATCGTCCTATTACCTCTGCCGGGTCGGGGAGGACTGGAGTGCACCGCGCCCCCAGCCCTACGAGATCCGCCTCGGCTTCACGCCGGGCTGGTTCCCCCTGGCCGAGGCCCTGCAGACCAACAAGACCCAGCTGGCGGGTCCCTGTCCCCAGTGGACGGCGCGAGAGACCCGGGTGCTGGCAGAGTTGCACCGCTGGCAAGCGTCCGGCTTGCTGACCTGACAAGGCCGCTTGCCCCATAAAAAAACCGCCTGTCGGCGGTTTTTTTATGGCTGTCCCCGGCGTCAGGGGAGACAGACCGGGCAGAAGGCGTAGGTGCCCTGGGGATCGTTGAAGCGGGTCAGCGGGTCCAGAGTGCGGTTCATCTCCAGCAGCGCCTTGCCAAGCCCGGCGGGCAGCCAGCTTTGCAGGTGCGGGGCCAGCGCCTGGGCGCTGCTGTCAAACAGCTCGCGCAGGAACTTGTCCCTGGCAGACTCTTCCGGTGCGATGGGGGTGACCTGCCAGCTCTTGAGGTTGGCGAGATCGGCGGCCGCCTTGAGGGCGTCATCCAGATTGCCGAACTCGTCCACCAGCCCCAGTGCCTTGGCATCCTGCCCGGTCCAGACCCGGCCTTCGGCGGCTTTTTCCGCCTCTTCCAGGCTAAGGCCCCGGCCCTTGCCCACCAGGCCGACAAAGCGCTGATAGGTGTCTTCCACGCTCAGTTGAATGGCTTCACCCACGTGATCCGGCAGGGCACGGGTCAGCCCGACCCCCACGAAGTCGGTGGTGCCGACGCCGTCGGTGTGTACCCCGTACTGGGAGAGCGCCTTGTCGATGGTGGCGAACATGCCGAACACCCCGATGGAGCCGGTGAGGGTGGTGGGGGAGGCGAAGATCTTGTCCGCATCGGCGGAGATCCAGTAGCCACCGGAGGCGGCGTAGCTGCCCATGGAGATGACCACCGGCTTGCCTGCCTGTTTCAGGGCCAGCAATTCGGCGCGGATCTGCTCGGCCGCAAAGGCGCTGCCGCCGGGGCTGTCCACTCGCAGCACCACGGCTTTCACCTGATCGTCACGGCGGGCCTCGGCCAGCAGATCGGCAAGGCTGTCGCCGCCGATGGTGCCGGCAGGCTGGACGCCATCCATGATGGCGCCGCTGGCGGTGATGAGGCCAACCTCATCCTTGCCGCTCTGGGGGTACTGTTCCGGGATGGCGGCCAGATACTCTTTCAGGCCCACGCCCTTCCAGCCGTGATCATCGGCCTCGCCCACTTCCTTGATCACCGCCTGGGTCATCTCGTCGCGGGTGGCGAGCTGATCCACCAGACCGTTGTCGAGGGCGTAGCTGGCCGCATTGCCGCCGGCCTTGCGCAGCAGTTCGAGGAAGTGATCCTTGTTCGGTGCGACGGCATCCGGCTCGATCTCCCGCTGCTCCGCCACGTCGGCCACATAGGATTGCCACAGCTGATCCAGCCAGCGCTGGTTCGCCTCCTTGCTCTCGGGGGACATCTCGTCCCGGGTGTAGGGCTCGACGAAGGACTTGTAGGTGCCGACCTTGAAGACGTGCGGGGTGATATTGAGCTTCTCCAGTGCCGACTTGAAGTAGGTCTGGTAGACACCCAGCCCCTCGATCAGCACGGCACCACTCTGGTTGAGCAGCACGTGGTCTGCGTGGGCGGCGAGCAGATAGGCCCCCTGGCTGTAGTAGTCCGCCATGGCGATGACCGGCTTGCCGCTCTCCTTGAAGGCGTCGATGGCGGCCGTCACCTCCTGCAGTTTGGAGAGGCTGGCCCCTTGCAGACCCTGGGGCTTGATCACCAGCGCCTTGATGCGATCGTCATTCCCCGCGCTCTTGATGGCCCACAGCAGATCGGAGAGGACGATTTCGCTTGGCTGCTCGTCCCCCTTGTCCATTTGCCTGAGCAGTTGCACCGTGGGATCGGTCTGGGTGCGCTGTTCTACCAGCACACCGGAGAGATTGAGGGTGAGCGCCCCCTCGATGGGGGTGCTTGGGGTCTCGCTCTGGCTGACGCTGAAGACAATGACCAGCACGACGAGAAGAAACAGCAGGTTGACCAGCATCAAGCGGGTAAAGTTGAGCAGGCGCCAGAGGCTGCGAAAGAGCCATCCCAGACCTTTGAAAATAGACATAGCTGCGTTGTCGCCCTGTTAATGGGTTGAGAGCAGCCATTATTAACCAGTTGCGCAGCCAATTGCCATTTCCCCTTGAGTCGACTGCCTCCCCGCCACTTCGGAACACGGTTGTTCGCTGAAAAAATGTCCAAACATTTGTTTGAAAAAGAGTTTTCGATTCTTTACTCTAGCTTCAGTTTGATAACAAAAAATTAACTGAAAGGCCCGATGAGCCGGCCCCATCTCCACCCACCCCCTTCTTTTTACTGCCCGTCACCCGAGGCAGCCAGGAAGGCTGGAGCATGACCCCGTGCACATCGACCTCGACAAGGAGTGCATCATGAGCCGTTATCCCACGCTGCTGACCCCCCTCGATCTGGGTTTTACCCAGTTGCGCAACCGCGTACTGATGGGGTCCATGCACACCGGCCTCGAGGAGGAAAAGGGGGGCTTTGACAAGCTGGCCGCCTTCTATGGCGAGCGGGCCCGTGGCGGGGTCGGTCTCATCGTGACCGGCGGTATCGCCCCCAATTTGCGGGGGCGGCTGGTGCCCCACGGCTCCCAGCTGAGCTTTCCCTGGCAGGTAGCCAAACACCGCAAGGTGACCGAGGCAGTGCACCGGGAAGGGGGCAAGATAGCGCTGCAGATCCTTCATGCGGGCCGCTACGCCTACCATCCGTTCAGCCTGGCGCCGAGCGCCCTCAAGGCTCCCATCTCCCCGTTCAAGCCGCGGGCCATGAGCGAGCGGCAGATCCGCGGCACCATTCGCGACTTCGCCGCCACTGCGGCGCTGGCCAAGGCGGCCGGTTATGACGGGGTCGAGGTGATGGGGTCGGAAGGCTATCTCATCAACCAGTTCATCTGCGAACGTACCAACAAGCGCACCGATGGCTGGGGCGGCAGCAGTGAAAACCGCATGCGCTTCCCGGTGGAGATTGTCCGCGCCATGCGGGAGCGGGTGGGCACGGATTTCATCATCATCTTCCGCCTCTCCATGCTGGATCTGGTGGAGCAGGGCTCCTCCCTTGAGGAAGTGATCGCCCTTGGCCGGGCACTGGAGCAGGTGGGGGTCACCCTCATCAACACCGGTATCGGCTGGCACGAGGCGCGCATTCCCACCATCGCCACCAGCGTGCCGCGCGGTGCCTTCAGCTGGGTGACCGCCGAGCTGAAAAAGCACCTCAAGGTGCCCCTCATCACCACCAACCGCATCAACACCCCCGAGGTGGCGGAGCGCATCCTGGCGGGGGGGGAGGCGGACATGGTCTCCATGGCGCGCCCCTTCCTGGCGGACCCCGAGTTCGTCATCAAGGCGGCTGAAGACAGGGCGGACGAGATCAACACCTGCATCGCCTGCAACCAGGCCTGCCTCGACCACGTGTTCAAGCAAAAGCGTGCCTCCTGCCTGGTCAACCCCCGCGCCTGTTTCGAGACCGAGTTGACGTTTGGCCGGGTGCCCCAGCCCAAGAAGCTGGCGGTGGTGGGGGCGGGTCCTGCCGGGCTGGCGTTTGCCTGCTACGCCGCCGAGCGGGGCCATCAGGTAAGCCTGTTCGATCAGGCGAGCGAAATCGGCGGCCAGTTCAACTTTGCCAAGCAGATCCCGGGCAAGGAGGAGTTTCACGAAACCCTGCGCTACTTCGCCAAACGGCTTGAGAAGTGCGGCGTCGAGCTCTATCTGGGCCAGCGCCAGAGTGCCGAGAGCCTGCTGGGCGGCGGTTTTGACGAGGTGATCCTCGCCACCGGCATCCGCCCGCGCACTCCCAACATTCCGGGTATCGAGCACCCCAAGGTGTTGAGCTACCTCGATGTCTTGCGTGATCACAAGCCGGTGGGCGAGAAGGTGGCGGTGATCGGCGCCGGTGGTATCGGCTTCGATGTGGCCGAATACCTGGTGGAGAAGAGAGGATCGCCGGATGCCGCAAGCCATCGCGATCACTGGCTCAAGGAGTGGGGCATCGACAAGCAACTGGGTGAGCGCGGCGGCCTGACTACCCCCGAAATCGATGCCCCCGAGCGCCAGATCTGGTTGCTCCAGCGCAAGGAGAGCAAGGTGGGCGACGGCCTTGGCAAGACCACCGGCTGGATCCATCGCACCGTGCTCAAGAATCGCAAGGTGCAGATGCTCTCCGGCGTCCAGTACCTGCGTATCGACGATGCCGGGCTTCACATCCAGGTGGGCGACCAGCAGCAGTGCCTGCCGGTGGATCAGGTGATCATCTGTGCCGGACAGGAGCCCCTCAAGGAGTTGCAGGCCGGTCTGCAGGCTGCTGGCAAGCCGGTGCACATCATCGGCGGTGCCGACGTGGCCGCCGAGCTGGATGCCAAACGCGCCATCCGTCAAGGGGCGGAGCTGGCTGCCGTCATCTAGCCTCCCGGCCCTTTCGTATCCTGACAAACCCCTGAACCTCAGGGGTTTTCTTCATCTGGTGCTGTGCTAAGGTAGCGCCATCATCGCCTTTGACAAGGAACTGCCCCATGGATGCCCTCCATCTGTTACTCAATCGCCACTCCTGTGGTCGTCTGGCCGAGCCTGCCCCGAGTGGCGAAGTGCTCGACAATATCCTCAAGGCCGGGCTGCGGGCGCCGGATCACGGCACTCTGACCCCCTGGCAGTTCATCCTGTTTGAAGGGGAGGGGCGTGAGCGTCTGGGGACATTGCTGGCCGATGCCGCCCATGCCCGTGGCGAGGATGCGGACAGTGTCGAGAAGTGCCGCGTCGCGCCACTGCGTGCTCCCCTGGTGATCGCGGTGGCGACCCGTTATCAGGCGCACCCCAAGGTACCGAAACTGGAGCAGGAGCTCTCTGCCGGTT
Organism: Aeromonas sp. Prich7-2; assembly: GCF_017939255.1. Lineage (NCBI taxonomy): Bacteria > Pseudomonadati > Pseudomonadota > Gammaproteobacteria > Aeromonadales > Aeromonadaceae > Aeromonas > Aeromonas sp. Prich7-2. The sequence continues at coordinate 139,081 of NZ_JAGKRI010000005.1, read as the reverse complement.
GCGCCCTGATGGCGATGCAGATGGCGGCCCAGGCCCAGGGCTTCAACGGCATCTGGCGCTCCGGCTGGTTCATCTTCGACGAGCAGATCCATGGTGCACTGGGGCTGGCACCGGAGGATCAACTGGTGGGCTTCCTCTACCTTGGCACCCCCATGCTGGAGGCCCGCAAGCTGCGCGAGTTGCCCATTCAGGACTTCGTGCGCAACTTCTGAAGCGCAGAACGCCAAAAGCCCTGATTATTCAGGGCTTTTTTGTTTTCTGACAAAGCCGTCAGGCTGTACTGATAAATGCGCACTTGCCAAGAGGGTAGAAGGGGGTTGGCCGGACATTTTTTGAATTGTGAGAGATTCTTCTCACTCCTGGTTTATTACGCTATGTAAAACGTTTGCGCCACGTTATTATCCCACTGCCAGTTTAGAAGGTGACCCCTTCTAATTTTCTGCGATGAGAGTCGCAATTCCGTAGCACCTTTTTAGAGCCCAACGTCTTGATGACATTGGGCTTCATTTTTTGTAGGGCTGGCACGTCAGTGTTCTTTCTCCTCCGCCTCTTCTCTACCTCACCCTGTCTCTTTGTGGCGATCTTTTGCACAGCCATTGATGTGGCCTCGATTGGAATCAGGATCAGGGTCAAATATCCTGCATTTGCAGGTGAAATCCGGCCCGGGATCCGCCAGCATCGGCAGAGACAAGAGAGCCAGAGGCTTCCCTTTGACGTCGACTGTCCGCACCTTTGCCATCCGGAGGCCATATGTGGTTCAACCGCAAGCTTGAAAAAGAGAATCAACAGCTCAGGGAGGCGATGCTTCTCAAAGAGCAGCAGCACCAGAGCGAGCTGGCCGAATTGCGCGCCACCATCGGTGAATACGAGCACATGCAGCGCACCAGCCGGGAGCGTGGCGATCTCTTCAATCAGGTGATCTCCTGCCAGAACCAGGGAGGTGAGATGCTGCAGAGCGTGCGGGAAGCACTGGCCGGCAGTGCCGAGCACCTGATGGCGGAAAAGGGCGCGCTCTGCGAGCTGGATCAGCTCTTTGCCCAGACCCGGGGCGCCATCACCCGTCTCTCCGATCGCGCCCATGCCATCACGGATGAGGCGGCTCGCAGCCTCGCAGCCGTCCATCAGCTCGATGCCAGCACATCCGCCATCAACCAGTTCGTGACCGCCATCCAGGGCATTTCGGATCAGACCAACCTGCTGGCACTCAATGCGGCCATCGAGGCGGCCAGGGCCGGTGAAGCTGGTCGAGGATTCGCCGTGGTCGCCGATGAGGTGCGTCAGCTGGCGAGCAAGGCTCATGAAGCCAGCAGCCAGATAGAGGTGCTGGTCAGACAGATAGTGGCCCAGGCGCAGGAGATCAAGTCCATCATCGATGACAACCAGGCCAGTGCCGCCGAGGTGGCGATCTCCTCCTCCCAGATCGATGTGGTGGTGACCCAGGTACTGGCACAATCAGACCGGATGCAGCAGGTGATCCACAGTGCAGCCTCCACCTCCTTCCTCAATACCACCAAGCTGGATCACGCCGTCTGGAAAAACACCATCTATCGGCTCATCGATCAGCAGCATTTTCACGAGCCGGTGAGCGACCACGCTCAGTGCAGGCTGGGCAAATGGTATTTCGAGGGGCAGGGCGCCGAGCTCTTCGCCCACAAGCCGGGCTTTCGTGAACTGGACGGGCCCCACAAACGGGTCCACGAGAGCGGCAAGGCCGCCCTGCACGCGCGCGAGCAGGGGGATATCAAAAGCATGGTCGAGCAGCTCAAGACCATGGAAAACGCCAGCATGCAGGTGGTGCACTGCATCGACCGCTTGCTGGAAAGCGCCTGAGCGAGCCTCGGGCCTTCCGCTCAACCTTTGACTGGCAGCAGCCGTGCCGGGTTGCCTGCCACCCTGGCACCGGCCGGTACATCTCTGGTCACGACCGAGCCCGCACCCACGACGGCTTCCCGCCCTATGGTGACGCCGGGCAGCAGGATGGCGCCGCCGCCTATCCAGACCCTGTCTTCGATGGTGACCGGCAGTGCCGTCTCAACCCCCTGAATGCGCTCATCGGCGTCCAGCGCATGGGCGGCGGTGTAGATCTGCACGTTCGGCCCTATCATCACCTCGGCGCCGATGCGAATGGGGGCATTGTCCAGCAGGGTGGCCCCCATGTTGATGTAGCTGCCCTTGCCAAGGTGGATGTGGCTGCCATAGGTGCAGTAGAGGGGCGGGCAGATGAAGGCACCCTGTGCCAGGTCGCCGACGATCTGCTGCAGCAGCGCCAGCTGTTCATCCTCCTCGTCGCTGCGATTGAAGCGGCGGTAGCGGCGAGCCGTCTCCCGGCGCAACAGATCCAGCTCTGGTGCCATGCAGTTGTAAGGCTGGCTGGCGATCATCTTCTCGTATTCGGTCATGACTGGGCCTCGATGGGGTGGAGGAAGAGAGGATAAGCCATCGGGGGGCAGAGAAGCGTGAGGCTCTCCCCAGAGTGGGCAGAAGGAGAACGGGCGTCCGGAAACGACAAGGGCACCCTGGGGTGCCCTTGCCGTTCAACGACCTAAGTGTTGCCGCTGTGGCCTGTTGCTTGTCAGCCGAGTGTGCGGCTGATGGGTTGGCAGCCACCGTGGCTTGTTGCTTATCAGCCGAGTGTACGGCTGATGGGTTGGCAACTGCCGTGGCTTGTTGCTTATCAGCCGAGTTTGCGGCCGATGGGTTGGCAACTGCCGTGGCTTGTTGCTTATCAGCTGAGTGTGCGGCCGATGGGTTGGCAGCCACCGTGGCTTGTTGTTTATCAGCCGAGTGTGCGGCTGATGGGTTGGCAGCCACCGTGGCTTGTTGTTTATCAGCCGAGTTTGCGGCCGGAGAGGCGGCACCACTCTTCCTTCACCGCAGTCGGGTCCATTTCGAACCACTGGCCATAGATGGTCTCCAGCTCTGGCGCCTGGCTTTCCAGCACGCCGGAGAGGGCCATCAGGCTGCCCGCCTTGCCGTGACCGGCGATAAGCGGCGCCAGCTCCCGCAGCGGGCCGGCCAGGATGTTGGCGACCACCACGTCCGCTTCGACGTCTTGCGGCTGATCCGCCGGCAGGTAGAGTTCAATCTGGTCGGCTACGCCATTTCGCTCGGCGTTGTCACGGCTGGCCTGGATGGCCTGCGGATCGATATCGATGCCGATGACCCGGGCGGCCCCCAGTTTCAGGGCGGCGATGCCGAGGATGCCGGAGCCGCAACCAAAGTCCACCACGGTTTTGCCGGCCAGATCCAGCCCGTCCAGCCACTGCAGGCAGAGTGCCGTGGTGGGGTGGGTACCGGTGCCGAAGGCCAGGCCCGGGTCCAGCATGACGTTGACCGCATCGGGGTTCGGCACGTCGCGCCAGCTCGGGCAGATCCAGAGCCGCTCGCCGAACTGCATGGGGTGGAAGTGATCCATCCACTCGCGCACCCAGTCCTTGTCTTCCAGCTGTTCGACCTTGTAGCCCACGTCTTCGCCGAAGATCTGCTGGAAGAAGGCGATGGTGGGAGCCGGATCGGTTTCGGCATCGAACAGCCCCATCACTTCGGTCTCGCCCCAGAGTGGGGTTTCACCGGGCATGGGCTCATAGACGGGCACATCCTTGGCATCCATAAAGGTCACCGCCTGGGCCCCACGCCCCAGCAGCATGTTGCTCACCTTGTCTGCGGTCTTGGCAGTGGCGTTGATTCGAATTTGTATCCAGGGCATGGCGTCGGCTCTTCATAAATGTGAAACCGCGGGATTCTATCATCATGGGCCCGTGCTGTCGTGGTTTGACCATGGCCTCATGGGGAAGGGAGGTAACTCTGCCAAGTTGGCACGGTTAATGTATTCCTTCATGGGTGACGGGAAGCAACTTGTTCCCGCTGAATGCTTTGCTCTATGAAGTTCCGTCATCTTTTTTCAGCCACCTTCGGGTGGCTTTTTTTATGCCGGTGCGCTGAAAAGCGGTTAATTGGGAGGGAAAAGCAGAGATTGGCACGCTATCTGCAAAGTTACAGATGTCCTGCATAAGGATATGTGTGTGATTGTTACCCCAACGTTCAGGTTTTTAGGGCCATCCCGACGGGATGGCCTCTTTTTTTATGGTTTTTTCGGGGGAGATGCCCCGTCAGGGACAAAGGTTACCTGCGGGGCTGTGCACTCTTGGGGCTTGTCACTGGTGATTTCACCCCATGATGGTGCATTTATTTACCTACAAGGGAATAGTCAGGACGACGATACCCGCTCTGGCGGCGCCTCAGCGATGGAAACCGCTCATGTCGATCACCAGCTTGCCCACCATGCGACCCGCTTCCAGCTCGGCATGAGCCCGGGCCAGGGTGAGGGGTGTCAGTTCGGGCACCACCTTGCTGAGGGTGGTCTTGAGCACCCCTTCATCGATCAGGGCCGCGACCCGGCCGAGCAGGTTGTGCTGCTCTATCATGTCCGGGGTCTGGAACAGGGAGCGGGTAAACATGAACTCCTGGCTGAAGGTGACGCTCTTTGGTTTGAGCAGACCCAGATCCCAGGGTTCACTGGACTCGGCGATGGTGCAGATGTGACCAAACGGACGGATGAGGCTGGCCATGGTGTTCCAGTGCTGCTCGGTGGCGTTGGTGCAGAAGATGGCATCCACCTCGCTGATGCCGAGCGCCTTGAGCTCCGCCTGCAGATGGTGATGGCTCACCACCTGGTGGGCCCCCATGTCCAGGCACCATTCCCGGGTTTCGGGGCGCGATGCGGTGGCGATCACCTCCATGCCGGTAAGCTGGCGGGCCAGCTGGATGGCGATGGAACCGACTCCGCCGGCACCCCCGATGATCAGCAGTCGCCCGGTGCTTTCGCGGGTAAGGCTCATGCGCTCGAACAGGGTTTCCCAGGCGGTGATGGCGGTGAGCGGCAGGGCGGCGGCTTCCAGATCGGTCAGGGTGACTGGGGCGATAGCGGCGATGCGCTCGTCCACCAGTTGCAAGGCGCTGTTGCTGCCCGGGCGGCTGATGTCGCCGGCATACCAGACCCTGTCACCGGCCTTGAACAGGGTGACGTCGCTACCGACGGCGATCACCTCGCCCACGGCGTCCCAGCCCAGCACGCGGGGGCTGCTTTCGACCTTGTCCTTGGGGGCGCGTACCTTGGTGTCGACCGGATTGATGGAGGTGGCGTTGACCCGTACCAGCAGATCCCGCGGGCCCGGTGTCGGATCGGGCAGATCGCTCTCGATGAAGCAGTGGGGGTGGTTGCTTGGCAGATAGTGAGTCAGGGCGATGGCTTTCATGGCTTTTCCTTTCAAATAGCAGTGTTCGGGATTGCCACTCACTCTAGTCTGGATAATTATCAAGATTAAGATGGGTAATTGGTAAAGACTGTTTGAATATATGAACAATGTCGAACTGGAGTTGATGGGGCTGTTCGCCACCGTGGTAGAGCAGGGGAGCTTCACCGGGGCGGCCGAGGTGCTCGGCATGCCCAAGTCCTCGGTGAGCCAGAAGATCTCGCGCCTCGAATCCCGGCTCGGGGTGAGGTTGCTGCAACGCACCACCCGCAGGCTCAGCCTGACGCCCCAGGGGGAGGTCTATGTGACCCATTGTCAGGAGCTGCTGGCACTGGCGCGCAGTGCCAACCTGGCGATGGCGCGGTTGCGCGCGGCTCCTGGAGGGCGGGTGCGGATCACTGCTCCCGAAGCCACGGGAACCTTGCTGCTTGGCCGGATACTGGCCGAATTTCGCGCCCTCTACCCCGAGGTGGTGCTGGAGCTGACCCTTTGCGATGAACAGCTTGATCTGGTGGGGGAAGGTTACGATCTGGCGCTGCGGGCGGCGCCGCTGAAAGATTCCAGCCTCATCTGCCGGCGCATCGGCCAGGTGGCGCGCCATCTGGTGGCATCTCCCGGTTACCTGGCGGCCAACGGGACGCCGCTCCAGCTCTCAGAGCTGGCCGGACACGCCTGCCTGGTACATGGCTCCTTGCCGGTGTGGCCATTGCAGGAGGGGGGCTGGCGCCCTCGCGGGGCCTGCCAGAGCAACAGCCTGCTGGCGCTGCGGGAGCTGGCACTCCATGACGGGGGGATTGCCCTGCTGCCGGCCCATGTCTGCGGCGACGATCTGGCGGCGGGGCGACTGCTCAAGGTGCTGCCGGATCTCCTGGTTCCGGTGAACCCCTTCTATCTCATCTACCCGAGCCGGGAACACCTGGCCCCCGCCCTTCGCAGCCTGATGGACTTCGTGGCCGAACGTCTTCCCTTCGCCTGATCACTGGTGCTGGCCAAGGGGAGCCTGAGCCGGTTCGAGACCGAGCGGGACCGACTGGCGTTCCGCCAGCATGCGGATCTGCCCTTCGATGAGGCCGGCATGGGGGCCGAGCACCAGCACCAGCTGATGTTCGTTGAGCACGACCCAGGAGAGGCAGCCCAGTCTGGCCAGGCAGGATTGATCCACCAGGGCCATGTCGCGAACCCGCAGGCTGAGGCGGGTCAGGCAGACGCTCATGGCCTGCAAGTTGTCCATGCCCCCCAGCATCTTGAGGTACTGGATAGCCAGCATCTGGGGATCGGTGGGGGCCACGGTCGCGAGCCGGGAGAGATCCTCGGCGATGGGCTTGCCCGGCAGACTGAGGGGGGCGTGTTCCAGCAGCCGGGAGAAGAGCAGGGCATAGACGACGAAGAAGAGGATGCCCAAGGGGATGAGCCAGAAGCTGTGCAGACCGGCGTGGTAGCTCAGCACCAGATCCAGCAATCCGGCGGAAAAGTAGCTGCCCACCTGGATGTCGAGCCCGCTGCAGATGGCCAGCGACAGCCCGGTCAGCAGGGCATGGGCCAGAAACAGCCAGGGTGCGGTGAAGGCAAACAGGAACTCGATGGGCTCCGTGATGCCCACCAGTGCCGAGGTGAGCGCCAGGGTGAGCAGCAACCCTCCCTGGGGCAGTTGCTGCATCCGCTGGCGATGGATCCAGATGGCAAAACAGGCACCGGGCAGGCCGAACATGATGACCGGATAGAGCCCGGCCACATAGCCTTCATGAAGCGGCTGGGCGGTCGAGAGGGCTTGCAGATTGCTCTCCCCGAGCCCGATGAGGCTGCCCAGCACCTGGTGCAGGCCGAGGGGGATCAGCAGTCGGTTCAGCACGCCGTAGCAGAAGGCGCCAAAGGGCGTGGTGAGCAGATCGGAGGCGAGCAGGGTGAGCCCCTGTTCCAGCAGCGGCCAGAGGATGGAGAGGGGGAGCACCAGCAGCAGGCAGGCCAGCGCCGAGAGCAACATGCCCGGCAGATCTTCCTGCAGGGGGCGCAACCAGCCCGGCAGCCGCAGAGTGCGGGCCCGGGAGCAGACCATGGCGGTGACGAGCCCGGCCAGCAGGCCGCAGATCATGTCCGCATGCAGCCCGGGCACCAGGGTGCCCAGCGCCGAGCTCAGCAGCAGGAAGTTGACCGCACCGGCGAGCGCCTGGGCTCCTTGCCCCTGGCGACTCAACCCGAAGGCGATGGCCACCGCATAGATGAGCGGCATCTGGCTGAAGAGGGCGCGACCGGCGAGGGAGAGCACGGCGAGATCCAGCACGTCCGGTTGGCCGAGCCGGTGGAGCAGGGCGGCCAGGGGCAGGATGGAGACGGGCAGCAACAGGGCATAGCCGAGGCGCTGCAGGGACTGGGTCAGGATCTTTCTGGCGTTCTGGACTGGCATGGGGGCACGGTATTTGTGACGTGGCGCACATTTTACCCGTGAGCCCCCATTTGGGAATAGGCGAGCCTTCCTTTATTGATCCTTTTCTTAATTTTGATCAAACAATCGACGGACACGCTGATCCGGGGCAGGAGTGAGCAGGCTGACCAGGACAAAGGCCGCCAGGCCAAGGGCCAGGCTCGGGACGATGGCGTGCAGACCGGCCAGCTTGATCCCCCACTGGCTCAAGGTGCCGTAACAGAGGATGCCGCAGACCATGCTGGCCAGGGCTCCCGGGCCGTTGGCCCTGGACCAGTAGAGGCCGAGCACCAGGGGCCAGAGGAAGACCGCCTGCAGGCCGCCGAAGGCGAGCAGGTTGAGCCAGATGATCATCTCGGGGGGCTGGAGCGCCGCCAGCAGTACCAGGGTACCCAGGATCAGGGTGCAGAGCAGGGAGAGGCGCGGCACCCGGACCTCCGGCTTCTCCTGCCTGGGGTTGAGGTAATTGAAGTAGAGATCTTTCACCAGGGTGGCGGAGGCCTGGATCAGCTGGGAGTCGATGGTGGACATGATGGCCGCCATGGGGGCGGCCAGGAAGACCCCGGCCAGCCAGGGGGGGAGCACCTCCATCATCAGGGAGGGCATGATCTTGTCCGGGCTGTCCATGCCGGGCAGGATGGCGCGGCCCAGCGCCCCGGCCAGGTGCATGCCGAACATCAGCAGGGCGCAGACGATGGTGCCGATGAGGATGCCCCGGTGCAGCGCCTTGCTGTCCCGGTAGCCAAAGCAGCGCAGCGCCGAGTGGGGCAAGCCCACCACCCCGATGCAGACCAGCACCCAGAAGCTCAGCATGAAGGGTTGGGTCAGCATGTCGCCGGCCCCCTGGGGGCTCACCAGCTTGGGATCTATCTCCTTGAGCTGGTGGACAAGATTCGGCAACCCGTCACCGGCGATGAGGATGCCCGCCAGCAGGGCGCCAGTGCCGATGAGCATGACGATGCCCTGCAGGGCATCCGTCATCACCACGGCGCGAAAGCCGCCGATCACCGTGTAGAGCAGCACGCAACTGGCAAACAGGAAGAGCCCCTGCTGATAGCTGAGGCCGGTCGCCGTTTCCAGCAGGCGGGCGCCGCCGATGAACTGCACCACCATGGTGGCGATGAAGGCGAGGATGATGGTGACCGAGCCCAGCACGACCACCGCCCTGCTCTGGTAGCGGGCCCACAGCATGTCGTTGATGGTCACCGCGTTGACCCGGCGGGCGATGATGGCGAACTTCTTGCCAAGCACCCCCAGCGTGAGCCAGACGGTGGGCAGCTGGATCATCGCCAGTAGCACCCAGCCGAGGCCGACCTTGTAGGCGGCACCCGGCCCGCCGATGAAGGACGATGCAGAGGTATAAGTGGCCACCAGGGTCATGGCGAGCACCAGCCCCCCCATGCTGCGGTTGCCGATGAAGTACTCTTGCATGAAGTTGCCGCCGGTCCGGTGGCGACTGGCCCAGAAACCGACCCCCAGTACCAGCACAAGATAGATGCAGAGCGGCAGCATCAGCTCAAGATTCATGGGGTGGTACCTCGCTATCCAGGGGAATATCGACGAACAGGCGATCCACCATGAGGGCGCAGAGGCCGATGAACAGCAGCGGCATCAGGATGCAACTGAGCAGGAACCAGAGAGGCAGGTCCCACAGCTCGAGATCCTCGGGGATGAAATAAGCCGAGCCATACCAGGCGACAAAGTAGAGCAGGGTCAGCAGCAGGCAGAAGGCTGCTTCCCGACGGGCGAGTGCGAAACGGTTCACTGTGGCCTCCGACGAGTGAGCGGGGCGCAAGAATAACAAAAAAGGGCCATGTCGCCATGGCCCTTTTTTACGTTGGCGATCCGGATGGATCGCGCAATATCCCGATGAAAGGGGTCTTTGCAGACCCGACTTCTTGTGCTGGGAGTGGCTGCTCATGCGGCCACCATTGCTCAATGGGTCGGGCCTCAAGCCATTACAGACCCGACTTCTTGTGCAGGTGGTGGCTGTTCTGTGCTGCCATCGTGCTCAATGGGTCGGGCCTCAAGCCATTACAGACCCAACTTCTTGTGCAGGTAGTGGATGTTAGTGCCACCGTGCTGGAAGTTTTCGTCCTTCATGATCTCTTTTTGCAGGGCGATGTTGGTCTTGATCCCTTCCACCACCAGCTCGTCGAGGGAGTGACGCATGCGGGCGATGGCCACGTCGCGGTTCTCCCCGTAGCAGATCAGCTTGCCGATCATGGAGTCGTAGTAGGGGGGGACCTTGTAACCCGCATAGATGTGGGATTCCCAGCGCACGCCCAGGCCGCCCGGCGCGTGGAAGCGCTGGATGAGACCGGGAGAGGGCAGGAAGGTGGCCGGATCTTCGGCATTGATCCGGCACTCGATGGCGTGGCCACGAATGCGGATGTCTTGCTGGGTGATCGACAGGGGCTGACCGGCGGCAATGCGCAGCTGCTCCTTGATGAGGTCGACGCCGGTGACCATCTCGGTGACCGGATGCTCCACCTGGATACGGGTGTTCATCTCGATGAAATAGAACTCACCGTTCTCGTACAGGAACTCGAAGGTACCCGCACCGCGGTAGCCGATCTCGAGACAGGCGCGCACACAGCGCTCACCGATGAACTTGCGCATCTCGTCGGTGATGCCGGGGGCCGGCGCCTCTTCCACGACCTTCTGGTGACGGCGCTGCATGGAGCAGTCCCGCTCACCCAGATAGAGAGCGGTACCCTGACCGTCAGCCAGCACCTGGATCTCGATGTGGCGCGGGTTCTCCAGGTACTTCTCCATGTAGACCATGTCGTTCTTGAAGAACTGGCCCGCTTCGGATTTGGTCAGCGCGATGGCGGAGGCCAGTTCGGCCTCGTTGCGCACCACGCGCATGCCGCGACCACCACCGCCACCGGCGGCCTTGATGATCACCGGATACCCGATCCGCTTGGCGATGGCGGCGTTGCGCTTGGCATCGTTGTCCACCGGGCCGTCGGAGCCGGGTACGCAGGGCACGCCCGCCTTCTTCATCGCCTCGATGGCGGAGACCTTGTCACCCATCAGGCGAATGGTCTCGGCGCGCGGGCCGATGAAGATGAAGCCGGATTTCTCGACCACTTCGGCGAAGTCGGCATTCTCGGAGAGGAAGCCGTAGCCCGGGTGGATGGCGACGGCACCGGTCACCTCGGCGGCGGCGATGATGGCCGGCACATTGAGGTAGGACTCACCGCTGGCAGGTTTGCCGATGCAGATGGTTTCGTCCGCCAGGAGCACATGCTTGAGCTCCCGATCGGCAGTGGAGTGAACGGCCACTGTCTTGATCCCGAGCTCTTTGCAGGCGCGCAGGATCCGCAGGGCAATTTCACCGCGGTTGGCGATGACTACTTTGTCCAACATGGGTGGCATTTTCCCTTATTCGATGATGAACAGCGGCTCGTCAAACTCGACGGCCTGACCATTTTCAACCAGGATCGCTTTGATCACGCCGGCCTTGTCAGACTCGATTTGGTTCATCATTTTCATGGCTTCGACGATGCACAGGGTGTCGCCGACATTGACGTGCTGACCGACTTCCACGAACGGCTTGGCTTCCGGGCTGGAGGAGCGGTAGAAGGAGCCCACCATGGGGGAGCGCATCAGATGACCGCTCGGGGCGGCATCGGCAGCAGGTGCAGCGGCTGCTGCCGGAGCAGCGGCAACCGGTGCGGCAACCTGAGCTGCGGCCTGGGGCATGATCATCTGCGGGGCAACGCTAACCTGGCCGGAGAAATTACGGCTGATGCGAACGGACTCTTCCCCTTCGGAGATTTCCAGCTCGGCGATGCCGGACTCTTCAACCAGTTCAATCAGCTTCTTGATTTTGCGGATATCCATTAGCATTCTCTTTCTTCTTTATCTGATCAGTGATTATCAAGCCGCGCGCAACTGATGCACGGCCGCGGTTAAAGCGAATTGGTAACCATCGGCACCCAACCCGCAGATCACCCCCTTGGCGACATCAGACAGATAGGAGTGATGACGGAAGGGCTCCCTGGCATGAACGTTTGACAGGTGAACCTCGATAAAGGGGATGGCCACACCCAGCAGGGCATCGCGCAGGGCAACGCTGGTATGGGTGAAGGCGGCGGGATTGATGATGATGAAATCCACCTGGCCCATGGCCTGATGGATGCGGCCGATCAGCTCGTGCTCGGCATTGGATTGCAGATGTTCCAGGGTGACACCGAGTTCGCTGGCGCTGCGCGTCAGATCGGCGACGATCTCATCGAGCGTCTTGCTGCCGTAGATTCCCGGTTCCCGCTTGCCCAGCAGATTCAGATTGGGGCCGTTAAGCAGGAGGATTCGGTGATGTTGCGACATATTGAGTACATCCTCGATGATTATGCTGCTATCTATCAGCTATCTTTGGACTACCAAAAATCTAGCCAATTTTTGCACAAATCGGTGTGCCCTGACACACAGATTTCGCAATTATATTGATTTCGTGAAAATTAGCAGCATTTTACTGGTCTAATCTCTACATCTGGCTGTTTATTGGCCTGGTTTGCCCGCAAGCCCTGCCTGCCACCGAACTCTGCCCTGTCCGGATCCCGAAGACAACAAAGCCGGCACGTGGCCGGCTCTGTTGACGTGGGGAAGAGACTCACGCCGCTTCCGACTTCTCGCGGATCAGCTTGTCCACGACCCCCGGATCCGCCAGGGTGGAGATATCCCCCAGGCTGTCGGTTTCGCCGGTGGCGATCTTGCGCAAGATACGCCGCATGATCTTGCCGGATCGGGTCTTGGGCAGCCCCTCGGCCCAGTGGATCACGTCCGGGGTCGCGATGGCGCCAATCTCCTTGCGCACCCACTCCTTCACTTCCTTGTGCAGCTCGCGGCTCGGCTCTTCCCCGGCGATCAGGGTGACATAGGCGTAGATGCCCTGTCCCTTGATCTCGTGGGGAACGCCCACCACCGCCGCTTCGGCGATTTTCGGATGGGCCACCAGAGCGGACTCGATTTCGGCGGTACCCATGCGGTGGCCGGAGACGTTGAGTACATCATCCACCCGGCCGGTGATCCAGTAGTAGCCGTCCTCGTCGCGACGGGCACCGTCGCCGGTGAAGTAGCGACCCGGGAAGGTGGAGAAGTAGGTCTGCTCGAAGCGCTCGTGATCGCCGAACACGGTACGCATCTGGCCGGGCCAGGAGTCGGTGATCACCAGGTTGCCCTCGGTGGCGCCTTCCAGCGGCTCACCCAGGTTGTCCACCAGAGCAGGCTGTACTCCGAAGAAGGGACGAGTGGCCGAGCCGGGCTTGAGCGCGGTGACGCCGGGCAGCGGAGTGATGAGGATGCCGCCGGTCTCGGTCTGCCACCAGGTGTCGACGATGGGGCAGCGCTCGTCGCCGATGGTGCGGTAGTACCACTCCCAGGCTTCCGGGTTGATGGGTTCACCCACCGACCCCATGATGCGCAGGCTGGTGCGGGAAGTGCCTTCGACAGCCTCCTTGCCCTTGGCCATCAGTGCGCGAATGGCGGTGGGGGCGGTATAGAGGATGGTGACCTGGTGTTTGTCCACCACCTGACTCATGCGGTTGGTGGCCGGGTAATTGGGCACCCCTTCGAACATGACGGTGGTGGCGCCGTTGGCCAGTGGCCCGTAGACCAGATAGGAGTGACCGGTGACCCAGCCCACGTCGGCGGTACACCAGTAGATGTCCTCTTCGTGGTAGTCGAACACGTATTTGAAGGTGAGGGCGGCATAGACCAGATAGCCGCCCGTGGTGTGCAGCACACCCTTGGGCTTGCCGGTGGAGCCGGAGGTGTAGAGCACGAACAGGGGATCTTCGGCGCCCATGGCTTCGGGCGGACAATCCGGGCTGGCGGCGTTGACCGCATCATGCCACCAGATGTCTCTGTGCTCGTGCCAGGCCACGTTGCCACCGGTGCGCTTGAGGACGATCACCTTGCTGACCTTGGTATCCGGGTGGGTAAGGGCCTCATCCACGTTCTTCTTGAGGGGGATGGGGCGACCGCCTCGCAACCCCTCATCGGCGGTGATGACGACGGAGGCGCCGGAGTCGATGATGCGGCCCGAGAGCGCCTCCGGCGAGAAGCCGCCGAAGACGATGCTGTGCACGGCCCCGATGCGGGTACAGGCCAGCATGGCGATGGCCGCCTCCGGCACCATGGGCATATAAAGGCAGACCATGTGGCCACGCTTGACCCCCTGGGCTTTGAGCACGTTGGCAAACTTGCACACTTCGGCGTGCAGTTCGCGATAGGTGATCTTGCGATCTTCAGCCGGGTTGTCCCCTTCCCAGATGATGGCGACCTTGTCGCCGCGCTCGCTCAGATGGCGATCCAGGCAGTTGGCCGAGACGTTGAGCAGGCCATCCTCATACCACTTGATGGAGACGTGGCCCGGATCGTAGGAGGTGTTCTTGACGCGGGTGTAGGGGGTCATCCAGTCGAGGATCTTGCCCTGCTCCCCCCAGAAGGCGTCCGGATCCTGCACCGACGCCTGATACATGGCTTCATAACCTTCCTTGTCCAGCAGGGCGCCGTTGCCGATGTGGGCCTTGACCGGGTAGACCTTGCTCTCGCTCATCTCTCACTCCTGTGAATACATTTTCTTAATGATTGAGTAACAACTTATACCTTTGGTTCCCGAGGGCAATTAGACTTTTGGATAGCGACGAAGATAGCGGGCGGGAAGCCATGATGATGAAGCAGAAGGGAGCCATGGGCTCCCTTCTTTGCTTGCGTGGTGGCGCGGCCAAGGCTCAATGGCGGAGGGGGAGCAGGGGAGGCAGGCTGGGTTCTGGCAGGGGATGGCTGAACAGGTTGCCCTGTCCCTCTTCGCAACGCAGGGATTGCAGGAACTTGCGCTGGGGCTGGGTTTCTATCCCTTCCGCCGTGACGGCCATGCCGAGGGAGCTGGCCAGCTGGACTATGGTACGGCACAGCTCGCGGCTGTGCTTGTCGTCGGGCAACGCCTGGACGAAGGCCCTGTCTATCTTGATGCGATCGATGGGCAGGCTCCTGAGCAGGCTCAGGGAGGAGAAACCGGTGCCGAAGTCGTCGATGGCGATCTGTACCCCCAGCGCCTTGAGGCGGGTGAAGAGCCGCAGACTGTGATCCACGCTCTGGATGATGCTCTCGGTCACCTCGATCTCCAGCCGTTCGGCAGGAAAACCGGTCTCGGCCAGAATGGCTGTCACCCGCTCCACGTAGTCGTGGGAGCGCATCTCCCTGACCGACACATTGACCGAGAGCCGGGGCACGGCGAGCCCTTCTGCCAGCCACTGCTGACCTTGCCGGCAGGCGGTGCGCATCACCCATTCGCCCAGTGGTTCGATGAGACCGCACTCCTCTGCCACCGGAATGAAACGGTCCGGGGATATCATGCCAAGGCTGGGATGCTGCCAGCGGATCAGGGCCTCCAGGCCGCTGAGATGACCATCCGCCAGATCCGTCATGGGTTGGTAGAGCAGGCGAAACTCTTGCTGCTCAATGGCCTTGAGCAGTCCCTGCTCCAGCAGCATCCGCTCCCTGGTCTGTGCCGTCATGTCGGGGGAGTGGAACAGATAGCCGTTGCGGCCACGGCGCTTGGCTTCATGCATGGCGTTGTCCGCCGCGCTGATAAGGCTGTCCGGGGTCTGGCCATGCTCCGGATAGAGGGAGACGCCGATGCTGGCGGAGAGCCTCACCCGCTCCTGGCCGATGTCGGCGGGATCGTGCAGCCTGCGTTGCAACCCCTCGATGAGACCCAGCAGATCCTGGGTGTCTCTGATGGCGGGCAGCAACACCAGAAATTCGTCTGCCCCCAGCCGGATGGCGATGTCTCCGGGGCGCAGGCAGTGGCGAATGCGGTCTGCCGACAGCTTGAGCAGCAGATCGCCGGCACTGTGCCCCAGGTTGTCGTTGATGAGCTTGAAGCCGTCGAGATCGATGAACAGCAGCGCCAGGACGTGGTGGTTCACCCTGGCCGTCTCTATCTCCAGGGTGAGGCGCTCTTGCAGCAGATGGCGATTGCCGAGATCGGTGAGGGGATCGTAATAGGAGAGGTGCTGCAAGCGGGCTTCGGCCTGATAGAGACGCAGTGCATGAAGGTGGGTCATCTCCTGCAGGCCGGGTGACACGGGCGCGTCGAGGTGGGGGCCTGTCTGTGCGGACTCCCTCATCACGAGGACGATGCCGCTGAAGGTGCCGTCCTCATCCAGCACGGAGCTGACGCTCACTTGCCAGCGTGCGGGGGAGGCCGCGCGGGAGAGACCGACCATTTCCACCTCAAATGTGCATCGGGGGGGACCTTGCCGCAGTTGCTGAAACAGCGGGAGCAGCTGGGGAGTCTGGGCAGGGACAATGTCGAACAGCATCTTGCCCGGGTGCTCTGCCCGTGCGAGGCCGGTCAGTTCGGCAAAGCGTCCGTTGACGTCGCGACACCTGAATTCGTGATCGAAGACCCCAATCCCGACGGGCGCCTGGGCGAACAGCTGTTGCAACTCGTGGGGAGAGAGCGGGCCTGACAAATGCCGTGTCGGAACCGATTCGGGTAGCACTTTTTCCATGGAGGCTCCTGAATTGATTGCTTTGTCATTTGGACGACTGTGTCAGTATGGCAGGAAGTGTCAGGAGAGAAAGAAAGTGTGAGAAGGGTGTGAAATCAACGAGATGTCAGCCTTTCTGGCGGCCAAACGCCTGGATCCCGCGAACAAATACCAGCCAGCCCACCAGATGAAACGGCAACGCCATGGCGTAGAGCACCAGCCAGTGGCTCTCGGTGCCGCTGCTGTTGATGAAATCTGTCCAGGCGGCGAGCAGGGCCAGCATGCCCGCTATCTGGAAGCGGCGACGCAGCACCACTTCCACCCCGAGATTGGCGAGGTAGAGGGTCAGCAGGATGCCGGCAAAGCCGGTGAGCTGGGCGGTGCTGTAGAGCGCGCGGTCCGGGTTGAACAGCAGCGTCACGAGGGGAGTGAGACCCTGATCCAGCGGGATCAGGGCCAGCAGCCAGCATGCGATAAGAAGCAGGGCTGTCTTCATGCCGGGCTCAGTCGGCGGACGGTGCCGGTTTGACCAGGGAGAGGTAGTTGGCGTCCATCTTGAGGAACACCCCCAGCAGGCGGGCACTGGCACCGTAGAAGCCAAACGTGTCGGCGGCCCGGCAGGCCTGCTCGAAGCGCTCGAACCAGCCCAGCAGGTGGCCGTGCAGCAGGGACTCCTGCTCGCCAAGCCACGCCTCGCGCTGGTCGGCGGTGGTCGACTCGGCGGCGCGGATGATGAGGCTGCCCATCAGATCCAGCTCGATGGCCAGATGATCGGCAGGCTCATTGTATTTGTCGCTGACGTTGATGCCGAGGCGATCGAGGCGTGCCTGCATCTCGGTCATGGGGGCCTGCATCAGCTGCTTGCCTTCGCCCCGGTAGAGGGATTCGTAGGGCAGGGCACCCTGCTCGGGAGCGCTCAGGAACAGGCCGGCGAAGTCGGCGGCCAGGGCCGTCTGGCGCTCGGGGCGCACCAGCAATCGGGCGATGGCGTCGTTGAGCTCAGCCACGGCTTCGCGCATGGGATCGAGAGTGGAGAGGCTCTTCAAGAAGCTGCGCACGTCATAGGTGTCGTATTCAGCGATCTGTGCATCACTGAGTTCGGCAGCAAACAGGGTGGAAAACCACCAGTAAAGCTCGGCCCGGCGTTCGCTGGTCGCCATGAATTCCTGCATTTTTCCTCCGTGGATGACAATCGGGAGCCTTGATGGCCCCCGATTCTAACGACTTTAAAAATAAAGGAAACTCATGGGGCCTTTTGGCCGGATAGCGCCAGGCGAGGGGGTCGCATTCGCGGGATCACCGTGGGCGACGAGGAGGCCGACCTACTCCTCGACGCGATAGAGCACCTGCTTGCAACGGGGGCAGATGTGCTGGCGGCGGTAATCCATCTGGTGCACCAGGCCGACCTCCCGCTGCTGATGATGACCGCAATGGATGCAGAAAATGAGATCCCCGTCGGCGGCGCCGGGATGGGCCGCCAGGTACTGCTCCCGTGTGGGAAGTGTCTCCCAGTTGGCGGTGCAGGCACCCTTGCGGCTGGCGGTGTAGTAGACCCAGTAGAAGAGAGCGAAGACCGCGACAATCACGAACAGCATCAGATGATCCATCATGGCGTTTCCCCTTGTGTTCCGGGATGGCAGGGAGCGACACCCGCTCGTGCAGATGTCCCATGGCCTAAAGATGTTATCTGTTAGTAAATGCTATATCCATGATCTGGCTCTGGTTTTCATCGCCTTGCCCGGGAAGCGGGGACGATGGCTGGAGCCGGATTGCTGGTGTGGGGAGGCCGGGGGGATGAGCGAAGCCAGGGGGCGGGATTCGAAATTTGCGACGTATTTTACATTTTATAAACAATTTTTTGGGTGGTTGGACTGTCTCTTTGATCCAGCTCACGTTACAATGCGCGGGCCCACTTCACCTATCGCGCAAACGATTTTCAGGAGATAAACGGATGTTGAAACGTGACATGACCATCGCCGGCTATGATCCAGAGCTGTGGCAGGCCATCACAGACGAGACCCGTCGTCAGGAAGAGCACATCGAGCTGATTGCGTCCGAGAACTACACCAGCCCCCGCGTCATGGAAGCCCAGGGCTCCCAGTTGACCAACAAGTACGCCGAAGGCTACCCGGCCAAGCGTTACTACGGCGGTTGCGAGTATGTGGATGTGGTTGAAACCCTGGCCATCGAGCGCGCCAAAGAGCTGTTCGGTGCCACCTACGCCAACGTGCAGCCGCACTCCGGCTCTCAGGCCAACAGCGCCGTCTACATGGCCCTGCTGCAACCGGGCGACACCGTGCTCGGCATGAACCTGGCCCACGGCGGTCACCTGACCCACGGCTCCCCCGTCAACTTCTCCGGCAAGCTGTACAACATCATCCCCTACGGCATCGACGAGTCCGGCAAGATCGACTACGACGAGATGGAGCGCCTGGCCGTTGAGCACAAGCCGAAGATGATGATCGGCGGCTTCTCCGCCTACTCCGGCATCGTCGACTGGGCCCGCATGCGCGAAATCGCCGACAAGATCGGTGCTTACCTGTTCGTGGACATGGCCCACGTGGCCGGTCTGATTGCCGCCGGCGTCTACCCGAACCCGGTGCCCCACGCTCACGTGGTCACCTCCACCACCCACAAGACCCTGGCCGGTCCGCGCGGTGGTCTGATCCTCTCCGCCGCCGACGACGAAGATCTGTACAAGAAGCTGAACTCCGCCGTCTTCCCGGGTGGTCAGGGCGGCCCGCTGATGCACGTCATCGCCGGCAAGGCCGTGGCCTTCAAGGAAGCGCTGGAGCCCGAGTTCAAGACCTACCAGGCCCAGGTCGTGAAGAACGCCAAGGCCATGGCGGCGACCTTTATCGAGCGCGGCTACAAGATCGTCTCCGGCGGTACCGACAACCATCTGATGCTGGTTGACCTGATCGGTCGCGAGCTGACCGGCAAAGATGCTGACGCAGCCCTCGGCAAAGCCAACATCACCGTCAACAAGAACTCCGTACCGAACGACCCGCGTTCCCCGTTCGTGACCTCCGGCGTGCGTATCGGCACCCCGGCCATTACCCGCCGCGGCTTCAAGGAAGCCGAGTCCATTCAGTTGGCCAACTGGATCTGCGACGTGCTGGACAGCCACGACAATGAAGAAGTGCTGGCGACTGTGCGCGAGAAGGTGCTGGACATCTGCCGCCGCTTCCCGGTCTACGCATAATCAGCCTGACCTTCAGGTTGAAGACCAATGCCACCCTCGGGTGGCATTGTTTTTTGCAGCGTCTGGCAAGATGAGACAGAGGTGATCATGTGCGATGACATGGAAGAGGACGTGCTGGAGGCGTCACTGCGGCAGACGGTTCGCGCCCTGTACCACTTTCGCGCCAGCGAACAGGGACTGCTGGCCTGGGATGTGCGCCGCTTGATCCGGCTGAGCCGCAACCTGCCGGTGCAGGCGGTGGCACTCGGCGAGATTGCCGAGCTTGACCGCGACCACTGGTACGGCCATGGCGACGCCACGCCCACGGTGCGCAGCGTGGTGGCGCATTGCCAGCTCATGATGGCGGCGGATCTCGCCTATCCCATCCTGCTGGACAGCGCCGGTCGGGTGATGGATGGCATGCACCGGGTGGGCAAGGCGCTGATGCTGGGTCACAGCCATGTGGCTGCTCGCCGGTTCGCGGCGGATCCTGCCCCCGATTACCAGGATTGCGACCCCGAGGCGTTGCCCTATGACGACTGAGTCCTGCCCGAAGGTCTGGCTGGTTGTCCCTTGTTTTCATGGGCTTTTACCGGTTCTGGATGGCCGTGTTACACTGGCCGGCCTAGCGCCAGCCCCCGGGGCCCGCGCCCATTTTCATCCACGCCGGAGGTCAGATGCATTGCCCTTTCTGTAGTGCCGTTGATACCAAGGTGATCGATTCCCGTCTGGTGGCCGAGGGCCATCAGGTGCGCCGCCGTCGCGAATGCCTGCTCTGTCACGAGCGTTTTACCACCTTCGAAATGGCCGAACTGGTCATGCCCCGCGTCATCAAGTCCAACGGCTCCCGCGAGCCCTTCAACGAAGACAAACTGCGGGCCGGCATTCTGCGGGCGCTGGAGAAGCGGCCGGTGAGCATGGAGGCCATCGAGAAGGCGGTCAACCACATCAAGTCCCGCCTGCGGGCCACCGGTGAGCGGGAGGTGGCCTCCCAATTGGTGGGCAATCTGGTGATGGATGAGCTCAAGAGCCTGGACAAGGTGGCCTACATCCGCTTTGCCTCCGTCTACCGCAGCTTTGAAGACATTCGCGAATTCGGGGAAGAGATCGCCAAGCTGGAGAAGTAACGCCGGCCTGCGGCTCCCTATGTGAATAAGAGAGGGCCTGCCGTTGCGGCAGCGCCAGTTGTCACACCAGTGAGACATCTAGATAGCGCATCGTTGCACTGGTGAAAAAGTATGAGGGCGTGCGGCCGCATCCTGCGATGTGTGTGCCCGTCGCCATGGCGTCAGATGCCATGGCCGATCTGCCCGAGAAGGCGTGCGGCAAGCGCGTACACCCTATTTTCTTGTCCCATCGGATGGCCGTGCCACCGGGGACAGGTTGCTGGACACAGGAGCCCGGATGTTTAGTCAAGACGATTACCAATGGATGAGCCGGGCCCTCGAACTGGCCCGGCGCGGCCGTTACACCACGGCCCCCAACCCCTGCGTCGGCGCCGTGCTGGTGAAGGCCGGCGTGGTGGTGGGGGAGGGCTGGCACAAGCGGGCCGGTGAGCCCCATGCCGAGGTCTATGCTCTGCACGCGGCAGGGGAAGAGGCCCGCGGTGCCACCGCCTATGTGACCCTGGAGCCCTGCTCCCATCATGGTCGCACGCCGCCCTGCGCCGAGGCGCTCATCAAGGCCGGGGTGACCCGGGTGGTCGCCGCCATGGTGGATCCCAATCCCCAGGTGGGCGGGCGTGGCCTGCGGATGCTCTCTGAGGCGGGGATCAAGACCGATTTCGGCCTGCTGGCCGCAGAAGCCGAGGCCCTCAATCCCGGTTTCTTCAAGCGGATGCGCACCGCGTTTCCGCTGGTGACGGTCAAGCTGGGGGCGAGCCTGGATGGTCGCACCGCCATGGCGAGTGGCGAGAGCCAGTGGATCACCTCTGCGGAGGCGCGCCGGGACGTGCAGCGGCTGCGGGCCCGTCACGATGCGGTCCTCTCCAGCGCCGAGACCGTGCTGGCAGATGGCGCCTCCCTCACCGTGCGCTGGGACGAGCTGCCCCCCTCGGTCAAGGCGGTCTATCCCAAAGAGACCCTGCGCCAGCCACTGCGGGTCATCGTGGATTCGCAAAACCGGCTCACCCCGGATCTGCCCCTGTTCCAGAGCGAGAGCCCGGTATTGCTGGCCCGCCACAAGGCATCCGGTGAGTGGCCCGCCTGGGTGCAGCAGCTGGAGGTGCCGCTGCTGGATGGCAAGCTGGATCTGGTCAGCCTCTTCATGCTGCTGGCCAAACAGAACGTCAACTCGGTACTGGTGGAGGCGGGGCCGCGGCTGTGCGGCGCCCTGCTGGAGAAGGGGCTGGTGGACGAGCTGGTGCTCTATCAGGCGCCCAAACTGATGGGGGATGAGGGGCGCGGCCTGTTCCATCTGCCGGGGCTGACCCGGCTGTTCCAGGCTCCCAAACTCAACCTCAAGGATGTGCGCATGCTTGGCCAGGATATTCGCATCACTGCGAAAATAGCCTGATTTTTCAATGTTCACGGGGGCATCCATCGCCCCCGTCATCAGCAAGGTGATCTGCATGTTTACCGGAATTATCGAAGCGGTGGGAACCCTGGCCGAGCTGCGTCGCCAGGGGGAGGACATGGCCCTCACCGTGCACGCGCCGACCCTGGGCTTCAGTGACGTCAAGCTGGGCGACTCCATCGCCACCAACGGCGTCTGTCTCACCGTGGTGGCGCTTGGGGATCACAGCTACACCGCCGACGTCTCCCTGGAAACCCTCTCCCGCACCGGTTTTTCTGCCGCCAAGGTGGGGGATCCGGTCAACCTCGAGAAGGCGTTGATGCCCACCTCCCGCCTCGGCGGCCACCTGGTCTCCGGCCACGTGGACGGTATCGGCGAGGTGAAGAGCAAATCGTCCAGCGGCCGCGCCATCGAATACTGGATCAAGGCGCCGGGGGAACTCTCCCGCTACATCGCCGAGAAGGGGTCGATTGCGGTGGATGGCATCAGCCTCACCGTCAACGCCGTGCAGGGGGATCTGTTCCGGCTGACCATCGTGCCCCACACCGCCCAGGAGACCACCATCGCCCGCTGGAAACCCGGCTACCGGGTCAATCTCGAGGTGGACCAGATAGCCCGCTATCTGGAGCGGCTGATGACGGGCAAGCGCGAGCAGAGCAGTGCTTCTACCCTGACCCTGGAGAAGCTGGCCCAGTCCGGATTCTTGTGAGCCGTTTTGACGGGAAAACGCGGTTCTGTGATCCCGCGCGGATTGAAACGGGGCCGCGTGCCCCCATCTAGAGCACAATACGCAGTATCAAGTCGAGCCGACTGGCTCAATCCCCAAGCATGTTGATGGAGTAGCCCATGGCGCTGAGCACGACCCAGGAAATCATTGCCGATATCAAGGCTGGCAAGATGGTGATCCTGATGGATGACGAAGACAGGGAGAACGAAGGGGACCTGATCATGGCCGCCTCCTGTGTCCGCCCGGAAGACATCAACTTCATGGCGCGCTACGGTCGTGGCCTCATCTGCCTGACCCTGACCCGGGATCGCTGCAAGCAGCTGGCGCTGCCGCTGATGGTCGATCGCAACAATGCCCAGTTCTCCACCGCCTTCACCGTCTCCATCGAGGCGGCGGAAGGGGTGACCACCGGCATCTCCGCCGCCGACCGCGCCGTCACCGTGCAGGCCGCGGTGGCGCCCCATGCCAAGGCCGCCGATCTGGTGCAGCCCGGCCACATCTTCCCGCTGATGGCGCAGGATGGCGGTGTGCTGACCCGCGCCGGCCACACCGAAGCGGGCTGCGATCTGGCCCGGCTGGCCGGCTTCGAGCCTGCCTCCGTCATCGTCGAGATCCTCAACGAAGACGGCACCATGGCCCGGCGCCCGGATCTCGAGATCTTCGCCGAGGAGCACGGCATCAAGCTCGGCACCATTGCCGACCTTATCGAATACCGCAACCAGCACGAGACCACGGTAGAGAAGGTGGCCGAGTGCAAGTTGCCCACCGAATACGGCGAGTTCGACCTCGTCACCTTCCGCGACACCATCGACAACCAGGTGCACTTCGCCCTGAAGAAAGGGGACGTGAAGGCCGACCAGCCGACCCTGGTACGGGTGCACCTGCACGACGTGCTGAGCGATCTGCTGCTCACCGACCGCCACAGCGCCCGCAGCTGGCCGCTGCCCAAATCCATGGCCCGCATCGCCGACGAGGGCGGGGTGCTGGTGATCCTGGGGGCGGAAGCCCATGGCGCCGAGCTGCTGGCCAGGGTCAAGGGTTTTGAAGCCGCCGACAAGGGGCTGGCACCGGAAGGGGCCAAGTGGCAGGGCACCTCGCGCCGGGTCGGCGTCGGCTCCCAGATCCTCAAGGCGCTGGGGGTCGGCAAGATGCGCTTGTTGAGCTCCCCCAAGAAGTACCATGCCCTCGGTGGCTTTGGTCTGGAAGTGGTGGAGTACGTCGGCGAGTAAGCGCTGCGTACGGTTGAATTCATCACCATGGCCGCCCGTTGCGGCCATGGTTTTTTGTCGCGGCTCTGTTGTGCTAGAATGCGTGCACTTTTGAGCCCGGCCCCTAATTGATTGCACAGAGACAGGATTTCCAATGAAGATTATCGAAGGAAATATCGCCGCTCCCGAGGCGCGTGTTGCTATTGTCGTTGCCCGTTTCAACAGCTTCATCAATGACAGCCTGGTGAACGGCGCGCTGGACGTGCTGAAGCGTCAAGGTCAGGTCCAGGAGAGCAATCTGACCCTGGTGCGCGTACCGGGGGCCGTCGAAATTCCCCTGGCGGCCAAGAAGCTGGCCAAGAGCGGTCAATACGACGCCATCGTCGCACTCGGCACCGTCATCCGCGGCGGTACCTACCACTTCGAACTGGTAGCGAGCGAGAACGGCAAGGGTCTGGCCCAGGTAATGATGGAATACGACATTCCCGTTGCCTTCGGCGTGCTGACCACCGAAAACATTGAACAAGCCATCGAACGCGCCGGTACCAAGGCGGGTAACAAGGGTGCAGAGGCTGCACTGAGCGCGCTCGAAATGATCAACGTCCTGAAACAACTGGACGTGTAACGAGGAGAAATGCATTGAAACCGTCCGAGCGCCGTAAGGCCCGCCATTGCGCCACCCAGGCCATCTACCAGTGGCAGATGACCCAGGCCAACGTGGGCGACATCGAAGAGCAGTTCAAGATCGATCAGGACACCAAGGGTGTGGACCTGAACTATTTCCGCGATCTGCTGTTCGGGGTAGCGGTCCACTGCAACGAGCTGGACAAGGTGTTCGCGCCTTTCCTCTCCCGTCCGCTGGAAGAAGTGGACATGGTGGACAAGGCGATCCTGCGTCTGGCGACCTACGAGCTGACCCGTCGTGAAGATGTGCCGCCGCGCGTGGTGATCAACGAAGCGATCGAGCTGGCCAAAGCCTTCGCCGCCGATGACAGCCACAAGTTTGTCAACGGCGTCCTGGACAAGGTGATCAAGACGCTGCCCAAGCGCTGATCCTGCTGTCCGTCAGCAATTAAGAGAGGAGCCAGCTTATTGCTGGCTTTTTACTGTATGGGTGAATTTGAGCTGATTGAGAAGTACTTCAAGGTCCCCCACGCCCGCAAGGACGTGGTGATGGGCCCTGGAGATGACTGTGCCCTGCTGACCCTGCCCCCCGACGCCCAGTTGGCGGTGAGCACGGACACCCTGGTGAGCGGCGTGCACTTCTTCCCCGACATGGATCCGGTGGATCTCGGCTACAAGGCGTTGGCGGTCAATCTCTCCGATCTGGCCGCCATGGGTGCCGAGCCGCGCTGGGTCTCCCTGGCCCTGACCCTGCCCGCCATCAACGAGCGTTGGGTCGCCGGTTTCGCCGAAGGGTTCCTCGAGCTCGCCGAGTACTACAACGTGGCGCTGGTGGGGGGAGACATGACCCGCGGGCCCCTCTCCATCACCGTCTCGGTGAAAGGATCGGTCCCGGCAGGTCGCGCCCTGATGCGCAGCGGCGCCAAGGCCGGTGACGGGGTCTACGTGACCGGCACCCTGGGGGATGCCGCCCTGGCGCTCTCCCACCTGCTGGGCAAGCGCACCCTCAACGAGAACCAGCTGGCGGCCGTGCTGCCGCGCCTCGACCATCCCCATCCCCGCATCCTGGCCGGTCAGGCCCTGCGCGGGCTGGCCAGCAGCGCCCTGGATCTCTCAGACGGCCTGGCTTCGGATCTCGGCCACATCCTCAAGGCGTCCGGCGTGCGGGCCCAGATCGATCTCAACCTGCTGCCCCTCTCCCCCGTGTTGCAGGATGCGGTGCCGGCCATGGATGCCTGGCAGCTGGCTCTGGCCGGGGGCGACGACTACGAGCTCTGCTTCACCGTGCCCCAGGAGCATCACGGTGCCCTGGACACGGCGCTGGCCAATTGTGGCGTGAAGTTCACCCGCATCGGTCGCATCCTGGTCGGGGAGCCTGGCATCGACTACCTGCAGGACGAACAACCCGTCGAACTGCACCTCAAGGGCTGGGATCACTTCGCATGATGTCTTTCAAGATAAAGCCCGAACTGACGCGGCTGAACCTTAAAAACCCGCTCCACTTTCTGGCGGTGGGGTTTGGCTCCGGCCTCTCCCCCAAGGCGCCGGGCACCATGGGGACCCTGGCAGCCATCCCGCTCTATCTGTTGGTGAGCGGGCTGTCGACCTCCTGGTTCATCGCCCTGCTGGTGGTGGGTTTCGTGGCGGGCATCCGCATCTGCCAGAGCGCCACCGACGCCATCGGGATGCCGGATCACGGGGCTATCGTCTGGGACGAGGTCATCGGATTCGGGGTCACCATGATTGCGGCCCCGGCCGGCTGGGAGTGGGTGCTGGCGGGTTTCGTGCTGTTTCGCCTGTTCGACGTGCTCAAGCCCTGGCCCATCTCCTGGTTCGATCGCCGCATTCACGGCGGGCTTGGCATCATGCTGGACGATCTCATCGCCGGCCTGTTCGCCCTGGCCTGCATGCAACTGCTTGCCCACTGGTGAGGGGAGGCGGCTCCCGAACGCCCGTCTCGTTGTTTTTTCACTCCTCTCCTCTTGCAAAGAGGTCGGATATACCGCACACGCAGGCCCTGAGGGGCCTGCGTTTTTTTGTATGCAATCCCTCCCGGCTTGCCGTGCCGGCGGGCCTGTGGCCCAGGTTGATCCTTCTGCATTGTCCCTATTTAGCTCTGCCTATTTTTCCTTACTCCGGATATGCTGCCGTCAAAAAATCATTTCACATAAATATTCACTACTCATTCGAAGCTCGCCAGCATAATGCTGATAGTGAATAAGATGGTTTGTTGCTATTTTGTTGAAACATAATTGGTTGATGGTCTCGCATTGCCAGCGTAATCTCTGGTAATGTGACTTTTATCGACATTTTAACCCCAGGGTGTCGGCATTCTCTGGGCAAAGTATTGCGAAATTGTATAACTGGATCATTTACACCCGCGGGCAAACCGACTAACTTACTCGCGGGTTATTCCAAAAAAATGCAAAAAACCCGCCCGGATCGCTGGTTTGGCTGCCTCATGGATTGAGCGTTAATTACACAACAACGGCTCTCGAGCAGTACCAAGGCACAACCAGCATCTGCGGCTGATTTACGGACGAATTATTTGGGACGGATGTCCCCCGCAGAGGTAACCATGTCCTTGCTTGAAGTCAAAAACTTGCGGATCGAGTACCCCTCCCGCTACGGGGTGCTTGCCGCGGTCAAGGATCTCTCTTTTTCTGTTGAAAAGGGCGAGATCGTCGGCGTCGTCGGTGAGTCCGGCGCTGGCAAATCCACCATCGGCAACGCCGTCATCGATCTGTTGAGCCCGCCCGGTCGCATCGCCCGTGGCGATATCTACCTGAACGGCGAGCTCATCTCCGGCAAGAGCCAGAACGAGATGCGGGCCATTCGCGGCTCGCGCATCGGTTTCATCTTCCAGGATCCCATGACCTCCCTCAATCCGCTGTTCACCGTGGAGCAGCAGCTGGTGGAGACCATCCTCGCCAACACCGACCTGTCCCGCGAGGCGGCCTTTGCCAAGGCCCTCGAGCTGATGGGGGCGGTGGGGATCCCGAACCCGGACGTGCGCATCAAGCAGTATCCTCACCAGTTCTCCGGTGGCATGCGCCAGCGGGTGGTGATCGCCATCGCCCTCTCCGGGGATCCCGAGCTCATCATCGCCGATGAGCCGACCACGGCGCTGGACGTCTCCATCCAGGATCAGATCCTCCAGCTCATCCGCAACCTGTGCAAAGAGCGCCAGGTAGGCTGCATGCTGGTGACCCATGACATGGGGGTGGTCTCCAACGTCACCGACAAGGTGGCGGTGATGTACCGCGGCGATCTGGTGGAGTTCGGCACCACGGAACAGGTGCTGGGCCGCCCCAATCACCCCTATACCCGCAGCCTCATCTCGGCGGTGCCCCGCTCGGATGTGAAGCTGGTGCGCTTCCCCCTGGTCTCCTATATCGAGGATGCCGGTGCGGCGGATACCAGCATCGATCTCAAAACCCACTGGCTCGGCCAGAGTCAGGACGAGCGCACCTATGAAGGCGCGCTGTTGCGGGTGGAGAACGTGGATCTGAAGTTCGTCACCAAGGATTCCATCTTCCCGAGCCGCCGCCAGTACGTGCGCGCCTGCAACAACATCAGCTTCGAGATCTTCGA
The DNA here is from genome assembly GCF_017939255.1 of Aeromonas sp. Prich7-2. NCBI lineage: Bacteria > Pseudomonadati > Pseudomonadota > Gammaproteobacteria > Aeromonadales > Aeromonadaceae > Aeromonas > Aeromonas sp. Prich7-2. Next base: position 111,049 of record NZ_JAGKRI010000005.1, on the reverse strand, counting down.
GGGTGAGACTTTCGGTCTGGTGGGGGAGTCGGGCTCCGGTAAATCCACCATCGCCCGTGCCATCACCGGGCTCTATCCGCCCGACACCGGCAAGATTGTCTTCGAGGGGATCGATCTCACCGCCCTGAAAGGGGAGCACGAGCGTCGCCCCCTGCGCCGCCAGATGCAGATGGTGTTCCAGAACCCGTACTCTTCGATGAACCCGCGCATGAAGGTGCGTGACATCATCGCCGAGCCGATCCGCTTCCACCGCCTCGCCGAGAGCGAGCGGCAGATAGAGCAGATCGTCGGGGACCTGCTGGATCATGTGGGCCTGGGCCGCGGCGCCGGGGTCAAGTATCCCCACGAATTCTCCGGTGGTCAGCGCCAGCGCATCTCCATTGCCCGCGCCCTGGCGACCCGCCCGCGCTTCCTCATCTGCGACGAGCCCACCTCGGCGCTGGATGTCTCGGTGCAGGCCCAGATCCTCAACCTGCTCAAAGACTTGCAACAGGAGCTTGGGCTCACCATGCTGTTCATCAGTCACGATCTGCCGGTCATCCGCCAGATGTGCGACCGCATCGGTGTGATGCAGCACGGTCATCTGGTGGAAGTGGCCGAGACCGAGAAACTGTTCACCAATGCCGAGCATGAGTACAGCCGCAAGCTGATCTCCCTTATGCCGGAATTCAAGGGAATGTCCCGCGAGGGGCTGGAAATCGCAAGCTAGGAAAGCACCGGTTCGCCGGTTTGTCTGTCAATAAAAAGCCAAAAGCATGGAGAAAGACATGAAGAAAGGATTATCCAAGATCGCCATGGCGCTGTTCGCCGCTGGTCTCGCGTTCAACGTTTCTGCTGCCGACATCAAGGTCGCCGTCGCGTCCGACGCCACCTCTCTGGACCCGCAGGAGCAGCTCTCCGGTCAGACCCTGGAGATGTCTCACCTGGTGTTCGACCCCCTGATGCGTTACACCCAGGATCTGCAGTTCGAGCCGCGTCTGGCCGAGAAGTATGAGCGCATCGACGACAAGACCGTCCGTTTCCACCTGCGCAAGGGTGTGAAGTTCCACTCCGGCAACGACTTCACCGCCGATGACGTGGTATGGACCGTCAACCGTCTGAAGGCCTCCCCGGACTTCAAGGCGATCTTCGACCCCATCGCCGAAGCCAAGAAGGTGGATGATTTCACCGTGGATCTCGTCACCGCCAAGCCGTTCCCGCTGGTGCTGCAGACCGTCACCTACATCTTCCCGATGGACTCCAAGTTCTATAGCGGCAAGACCGAGGCGGGCAAGGACAAGGCCGAGATCGTGAAGAACGGTGACTCCTTCGCCTCCACCAATGTCTCCGGTACCGGTCCGTTCAGCGTCAAGTTCCGCGAGCAGGGCGTGAAGCTGGAATACGTGCGCAACGCCAACTACTGGGACAAGGCCTCCAAGGGCAACGTCGACAACCTGACCGTGGTACCGATCAAGGAAGACGCCACCCGTGTTGCAGCCCTGCTGGGCGGCGACGTGGACATGATCTACCCGGTTGCCCCGAACGATCTGGAGCGCGTGAAGAACGGCAAGGATTCCCAGCTGGTCACCCTGTCCGGTACCCGTGCCATCATCATCGAGCTGAACCAGAACACCAACCCGGCGCTGAAAGACAAGCGCGTGCGTCAGGCGATCAACTACGCCATCAACCAGGTGGGCATCGTCGACAAGATCAACAAGGGCTTCGGTACCCCGGCCGGCCAGCTGAGCCCGAAAGGCTACGCAGGCTACAACGAGGCGCTCAAGCCCCAGTATGATCTGGCCAAGGCCAAGGAGCTGATGAAGGAAGCCGGTTACGAGAAGGGCTTCAAGATGAGCTTCATCTCCCCGGCTGCCCGCTACGTCAACGACGTCAAGATTGCCCAGGCCGTCTCCGCCATGCTGTCCAAGATCAACATCAAGGTGGATCTGAAGACCATGCCGGTGGCCCAGTACTGGCCGGAGTTTGACAAGTGCGCCGCTGACATGCAGCTGATCGGCTGGCACTCCGACACCGAAGACAGTGCGAACTTCTTCGAGTTCCTGACCTTCACCAAGGATGCCAAGACCGGCATGGGTCAGTACAACTGCGGCGGTTATGCCAACGCGGAAGCTGACAAGATGGTGATGGAAGCCAACACCGAGACCGATCCTGCCAAGCGTGCCGCCATCCTGCAGAAGGTGGAAGCCATGCTGATCGACGACGCTGCCTATGTGCCGCTGCACTGGGAAGACCTGGCCTACGGTGCCAAGAAGAACGTCGACATCAAGCCGGTGGTCAACGTGATGAACTTCCCTTATCTGGGTGACCTGGTGGTCAACAAGTAAGCGAAGCGTTTAAGGAAGGACCCGGCGGGGCACCCATGGTTGCCCCGCCATTAACAGAAGCCTGTGCCAAGACACAGGCCACGTAGAAGGACAAGCATGTTTACATTCCTGCTGAAACGGTTCTATCAGGCCGTGATAGTGATGTTCGTCATCAGCCTGGTCGCCTTCTCCATCCAGGACAACCTGGGGGATCCGCTGCGCGAGCTGGTGGGACAATCCGTCTCCGAGTCCGTGCGCCAGGAGCTGCGCGACAAGATGGGACTCAATGATCCCTTCCTCGTGAAATACAGCCGCTTCTTGAAGAACGCGGTACACGGGGATCTGGGCACTTCCTATTTCTTCAAGCGACCAGCCCTCGAGGTTATCCTCGACAAGCTGGTGGCTACCCTTGAGCTGGTGTTTGCCGCCGCGCTCATCATCGTCGTGGTCTCCATTCCGCTGGGGGTTTATTCGGCGATAAGACCGCGCAGCATCCTCACCAAGGTCATCATGGCGGTGAGCAGCATCGGCATCTCGATCCCGGTCTTCCTGACCGCCATCATGCTGATGTACCTCTTCTCCATCCAGCTGGGCTGGCTGCCGGCCTATGGCCGTGGCGAGACCTACAACCTGCTGGGCTGGGAGTCGGGCTTCTTTACCTGGGACGGTATCCTGCACCTGGTGCTGCCTGCGGTCTCCCTCTCCTCCATCATGCTGCCGCTGTTCATCCGGCTGGTGCGCTCGGAGATGCTGGAGCAGCTCTCCTCCGAGTACGTCAAGTTTGCCCGTGCCAAGGGGCTGGACAACAACAAGGTCTACTACCAGCACGCCCTGAAGAACACCATGCTGCCGGTCATCACGGTGGGCGGTGTGCAGATCGGGACCATGGTGGCCTACACCATCCTGACCGAGAGCGTGTTCCAGTGGCCGGGGACCGGCTTCCTCTTCCTTGAGGCGATCCACCGGGTCGATACGCCGCTGATCACCGCCTACGTCATCTTCGTCGGCCTCATTTTCGTGGTGACCAATACCCTGGTCGACCTGCTCTACGGGTTGATCAACCCGACCGTCAACCTGACCGCCAAGGGGTAACAGATGACTAATGCTGTAACTGCAAGCCCAAGCCGTTGGGCACGCTTCAAAAATTCCGACATCGTCTACTACTTCCTGCGGGACAAGGTAGCCATGTTCAGCTTTGCGGTGTTTGTGGTCTTCGTGCTGGCGGCCCTGCTGGCACCCTGGATCGCACCGCACAACGTCTATGACCAGACCAGCTTCGATCTGATGGATGCGGAGCTGCCCCCCTCCTGGCTGGAAGGGGGCGAGGCCCGCTTCTGGCTCGGGACCGACAACCAGGGGCGCGACATCTGGAGCACCATCCTCTATGGTGCCCGCATCTCGCTGACCATTGGTCTGTTCGCGGTGGGGCTGCAGCTGGTGCTCGGTATCGTCATCGGTCTGATGGCCGGTTACTTTGGTGGTCGCATCGACAACCTGTTGATGCGCTTTGCCGACGTGCAGCTGTCGTTCTCCACCATGATGGTGGCGATCATCATCTCCGCCATCTTCCAGGCGACCTTTGGCTCCGAGTTCTACTCGAAGTTCGCCATCCTGATGCTGGTGGTGATCATCGGTATCGCCGAGTGGCCCCAGTATGCCCGGACGGTGCGCGCCTCCGTGCTGGCGGAGAAGAAGAAGGAGTATGTGGAAGCGGCTCAGGTGATGGGGTTCCGCGCCCCGCGCATCATGTTCCGCCACATTCTGCCGAACTGCCTGTCGCCCATCCTGGTCATCTCTACCGTGCAGGTGGCGAACGCCATCATGAGCGAGGCTGCCCTCTCCTTCCTGGGTCTGGGGATGCCGGTTGATCAACCGTCCCTGGGGTCGCTCATCAGCGTGGGCTTCAACTACATCTTCTCCGGGTCCTGGTGGATCACCGCCTTCCCGGGCCTCTGCCTGGTGGTGCTGGTGCTGGTGATCAACCTGCTGGGTGACTGGCTGCGGGATGTGTTCAACCCGAAGATCTACAAGGGCTGATAAACCTCTCCACGAACTGGCTGCGAGGCCGTGATCAAGGTTCATGTGTTGCTCGCTTATGTAGAACCAAGGAGTGCTCACTTATGTCTCGGTTCCTGAGCGGCTTGTAACCTTGTTGACGGCCTTCTCGCGACAGGGCGTGAGCAGGGTTGGTCTGGCACAGTGAATAACAAAAAAGGGCGCCATCAGGCGCCCTTATTTATTGTTTGTGATTGCAGTAAGCACTTGCGTCAGGCTTGCAGCCAGGCCTCGATGCTGGCCTGAATGCCAGCGCCATCCAGCCCCAGCTGGGCATAGATCTCCTCCTGGGTGCCTTGCTCCACGAAGCGATCCGGCAGCCCCAGATTGAGCACCGGTTTGCACTGCTTGCAGCCCATCAGCAACTCGTTCACCGCAGAGCCTGCACCGCCCATGATGGCGTTGTCCTCGAGGGTGACGAACTGATCGTGGGAGGCGGCCAGAGAGAGCACCAGCGCCTCGTCCATGGGTTTGACGAAGCGCATGTCCACCAGGGTGGCATCCAGCGCCTCGGCGGCTGCTCTGGCCTGTTGCAGCAGGGTGCCGAACGCCAGGATGGCGGTCCCCTTGCCCTCGCGAACGACGCGTCCCTTGCCGAGGGGCAGGGCCTGCATCTCGCTCTCGGCCTGGATACCGGTGCCGCTGCCACGGGGGTAGCGCACCGCCACTGGCCCGTTGCACAGATAGCCGGTGTAGAGCATCTGGCGGCACTCGTTCTCGTCGGACGGGGTCATCACCACCATGTTGGGCACGGTGCGCAGGAAGCTGATGTCGAACGCCCCCTGATGGGTCGGGCCGTCGGCCCCCACCAGACCGGCCCGGTCGATGGCGAAGAGCACCGGCAGGTTCTGCAGCGCCACGTCGTGGATCAGCTGGTCATAGGCCCGTTGCAGGAAGCTCGAATAGATGGCGACCACGGGTTTCTGGTCGGCGATGGCGAGACCGGCGGCGAAGGTGACCGCATGTTGCTCGGCGATGGCCACGTCGAAGTAGCGATCCGGATATTGCTGGCTGAATTTCACCAGACCGGAGCCTTCGCGCATGGCGGGAGTGATGCCGACCACGCGCTCGTCCTTGGCGGCGATATCGCACAGCCACTGACCGAAGATGGCGGAGAAGGTGGGTTTGCCACCGGCACTCTTGGGCAGGGCACAGTCATCCGGGTTGAATTTGGGGACGGCGTGATAGCCGATGGGATCTTTTTCCGCCGGCTCGTAGCCCTTGCCCTTCTTGGTCTTGACGTGCAGCAGCTGGGGACCCTTGAGATTGCGCATGTTGCGCAGGGTTTCGACCAGGGCATGGATGTCGTGACCGTCGATGGGGCCGATGTAGTTGAAGCCGAACTCCTCGAACAAGGTACCCGGTACCACCATGCCCTTGAGGTGCTCCTCGGCCCGCTTGGCGAGCTCCTTGACCGGCGGCAGCCCCGCCAGCACCTTCTTGCCCCCCTCGCGAATGGTGGTGTAGAGCTTGCCGGACATCAGCCTGGCGAGGTGATTGTTCAGGGCCCCCACGTTCTCGGAGATGGACATCTCGTTGTCGTTGAGCACCACCAGCATGTCCTTGTGGACGTCGCCGGCGTGATTGAGGGCCTCGAAGGCCATGCCGGCGGTGATGGCGCCATCACCGATGACCGCGACCACCTTGCGGCCAAGCCCTTCGCTCTCGGCCGCCACCGCCATGCCGAGTGCCGCCCCGATGGAGGTACTGGAGTGGCCCACGCTGAGCACGTCGTACTCGCTCTCTTCCCGCCAGGGGAAGGGGTGCAGGCCATCTTTCTGGCGAATGGTGTGAATGCGCTCCCGTCGTCCGGTCAGGATCTTGTGGGGATAGGCCTGGTGGCCTACGTCCCACACCAGCCGATCGAAGGGGGTGTTGTAGACATAGTGCAGGGCGACCGTCAGCTCGACGGTGCCAAGGCCGGAGGCGAAGTGGCCGCTGGAGCGGCTCACCGAGCGCAGCAGATACTCGCGCAGCTCGTTGCACACCACGGGCAGCCGCTCGAAGGGGAGGGATCGCAAATCGACCGGCGTGTCCGCGAGGGCCAGGTTGGGGAAATCGCTAATATCAACGCTCATATTGTTACTGTTATCCAGCGTTTAGTGGGTTCGCTCGATGATGTAATCGGCAAACGCTTCCAGAATGTCGGTATTGTAGGGCAAGGATTGCAGGGCTGTTAAGGCCTTGTCATGCAGTTCGCGAGCCAGCTCACGGGCATTGTCGAGTCCGAGCAGGGCCGGATAGGTACTCTTTTCCAGCGCCAGATCCGAGCCTTGCGGCTTGCCCAGGGTGGCGGTATCGCCCGTGATGTCGAGGATGTCGTCCTGCACCTGGAAGGCGAGTCCGATGGCGGCGGCATAGGTTTGCAGGGCGGTGAGGGTGGCGGGTTCCACGTCAGCCTTGCACAGGGCGCCGAGGGTCACGGCGCACTCGATGAGGGCCCCTGTCTTGTGGCGGTGCACCTGCTCCAGCTCGGCGAGGCTGATCCGGCGCCCTTCGGCGTCCAGATCCAGTGCCTGACCGCCGCACATGCCTAGATAGCCGGACGCGCGGGCCAGGGCACTCAGCATCCGCACCCGGTTGGCCATCAATGTATCGGGCATGGGGTGGTCGGCCAGAATGGAAAACGCCAGGGTCTGCAGGGCATCGCCCGCCAGGATGGCTGTGCCTTCATCGAAGGCCTTGTGTACGGTGGGCTGACCACGACGCAGGTCGTCGTCATCCATGGCGGGCAGGTCGTCGTGCAGGAGGGAGTATGCGTGAATGCACTCCACGGCGGCGGCGGGGCCATCCAGCAGTTCGCTCTTGACGCCCAGCATCTCGCCGACGGCATAGACCAGGAAGGGGCGCACCCGTTTCCCACCGAGCAGCAGGCCGTATTTCATCGCGTCCCGCAGACGTGGCGCCATGGCGGGCAGGGCGTCAAGCTGTGCCGAGAGGCAGTCGTCGATGCGGCGCCGATGCAGGCGGGAGAAATCGTCCAGGGTCACTCACTCCTCTCCTTGTTCTGCTCGAAAGGGGACCGCTTGCTCGCTGCCATCGGCCTGGGTCAGGAGGATCTGGATCTTCTGCTCGGCCTGTTCCAGCTTCTGCTGGCCGGCGCGCACCAGATGGATGCCCTGTTCGAATTGTTTGAGTGCCTCCTCGAGGGGGAGCGAGCCCTGTTCGAGTTGATGCACTATGGTTTCCAGCTCTTCCAGGGTGGCATCAAAACTCAGACGGTCGATTTTTTTACTGGCCATGTCCATCCTCGGGGATTGAAAAAAACGGCTCATCTTAACATCGACCGGCCACAGGGGGGAGGCAGAAAAACGCGGCGTCCTCAAACTATCCTGACCATGGCCGATAAGAACGGGCATGCAACCACGCATTGCCGATCGGCGATTGCGGTGTACCGGGCTTGCTGCCGGGGGCGCAATAGCAGAAAATTCAACGCAATATAATTAGACGGCACGTTCGGCGACAGGAGTAGGGATGTGGATTTAGGGAGTCTGATAGGCTTAGTGCTGGGGTTCGGGGTCGTGGTGTACGGCATGTTGCTGGGCGGCCCCATGAGCATGTATGTGGACATGCCATCGGTCTACATCACCATACTGGGGTCCGTGTTCATCTGCATGATGAAGTTCAACCTCGGTCAGTTTCTGATGGCCTTCAAGGTCGCGGGCAAGGCCTTCATGTACAAGGGGGACAAGCTCGACGATCTCATCACCAAGGCGGTGGAACTGGCGGATGCGGCCCGCAAGGGGGGCTTTCTGGCTCTGGAGGCGGCGGAGATCCCCAATACCTTCATGAAGAAGGGCATCGACATGCTGGTGGACGGCCATGATGCCGACGTGGTGCGTGCGGTGATGGAGAAGGACATCGAACTGACGTCCGAGCGTCACGCCACGGCCATCAAGGTGTTCCGCTCCCTGGGGGATCTCGGTCCGGCCATGGGCATGATCGGTACCCTGGTGGGGTTGGTGGCCATGCTGGCCAACATGAGCGACCCCAAATCCATCGGTCCGGCCATGGCGGTGGCCTTGCTGACGACCCTGTATGGCGCAATCGAGGCCAACATGATTGCCATCCCCATCGCGGACAAGCTGGAACTGCGCAGTGGCGAGGAACAGTTGAGTCGCACCCTGATCCTCGACGCCATCATGGGGATCCAGGATGGACAGAACCCGAGGGTGATCCAGGCCATGTTGCAGAACTACCTGAATCAGTCCAAACGCAACAACGGGACCGAATAGGAGCGCACAGATGGCAAAGTGCAAGTGCCCGCCTCCCGGATTGCCCGGTTACATGGGAACCTTCGCGGATCTCATGTCTCTGCTGATGTGCTTCTTCGTGCTTTTGCTCTCCTTTGCCGAGATGGATGTGCAGAAGTTCAAGCAGATCGCCGGTTCCATGGAGAAGGCGTTCGGGGTGCAGAACATCCTGGAGGTCAAGGATATCCCCAAGGGAACCTCGGTCATCGCCCAGGAGTTTCGTCCTGGTCGCCCCGAGCCGACGCCTATTGACACCATCATGCAGCAGACCATCGACATGACCCAGACCGAGCTGGATTTCCAGCCTGGGGATGCGGACAAGGCGGGTGGACATGACAAGACCGAAGGCCAGCAGAGCGGTGGCGATACCGCCCAGGAGGCCCAGAAGGCGCAGGAACAGTCCAACACCCTGGCCAAGGCACTGGCGGAGCAGATGCAGGCCCAGATCCAGGATGGGGCCATCGAGATAGAGGCGCTGGGTCAGCAGATCATCATTCGCATTCGCGAGAAAGCGGCGTTCCCGGCGGGATCCGCCTTCCTGCAACCCCAGTTCTGGCCGGTGATCCGCAAGGTGGCTGCGCTGCTCAAGGATGTGCCGGGGGAGATCACCGTCTCCGGCCACACCGACAATGTGGCCACCGAGGACGAGTTGTTCCAGTCCAACTGGGAGCTTTCGTCCCAGCGGGCGGTGGCGGTTGCCCACCAGATGATCAAGGTGCCCGGTTTTGACGGCAATCGTCTGGTGGTGCAAGGGATGGCGGATTCCCAGCCGCTGGTGCCCAACAACAGCCCGGAGAATCGGCGCATGAATCGACGTGTCGAGATCGCCATCATGCAGGGCAAACCGACGGTGTCGGCTCCGCTTGGCGTCTCGGAATCCAAGTAACGCTGGCCCAAAGCGGGATCCCGCTCGCAGGGGCTGACATGGATTTTGTGGCGGCTTCATATTAAGATGCCCCATCCGAACCGACAGCTGCGGCTCTCTTTTGATTGCCGCAGCTTCTCTTTATAAAGCAACCCAGGTTTCGACTATGAATCATACTCCGATGACTGTTCGCGGCGCTGAAAAGCTGCGTCAAGAGCTCGATTATCTCAAGACCGAGCTGCGTCCCCAGATTATCGAAGCGATTGCTGATGCCCGTGAACATGGCGATCTGAAAGAAAATGCCGAATACCATGCCGCCCGCGAGCAGCAGGGTTTCTGTGAAGGCCGCATTCAGGAAATTGAAGGCAAGCTCTCCAATGCCCAGATTATCGATGTCACCAAGATTGCCAACAATGGCCGCGTCATCTTCGGCGCAACCGTGACCCTGCTCAAAAGTGAAACGGAAGAGGAAGTGGTCTACCGCATCGTGGGAGACGACGAGGCGGACATCAAGCAGAACATGATCTCTGTGAACTCCCCCATTGCCCGTGCCCTGATCGGCAAGGAAGTGGATGACGTTGCCATCGTCAAGACGCCGGGTGGCGATGTGGAGTACGAGATCCTGGAAGTTGCCTATCTCTGATTGAACGTCGGGGAAAGAGACAGGGGAGCCGGGCTCCCCTGTTGTCTTTAGTCACCCTGATAGGCCTGGACGAAGGCGTCCTGGTGGCGCTGGAAGAGCCAGTCCCGCAATTGTTCCTGATCCTCCTTGCCCAGCCGGAACTGGACGGCCCAGTCATGGTGATGTTGATTGGCATCCACGTGCCTGACGAGGGTGCCTGTCATGGCCAAGGGAGGGAGATCCTCGATGCGAAGGTATCCGCCAAGTGGATCTCCCTTGGCAAAGGCGTCCGGCAAGCCGGCCACGATGAGACCTCCAAGGGAGAGGCTGTATACCTCGTACTCCGCGTCTTCGGTGCAGAGCACGGCCTTTTCGTCGAGTCGCCAGGCGCGCAGATGGGGCGAACCCAGCTCGGTAATGGTCGGCGCGGCGATGCGCAGCTCGGCGTGGCCCTCCTCTGCCTGGGTGCAGTGGAGCGGGAAACGCAATTGGTAGCCGGCGATGCGGGCTTCGAGTGTCAGAGGCTTGGCTCGCTGCAACAGGCTTTGGAGAGGAAGGGGCAGGGTGCCGCGCAGGTATTGGCTGGTGGCAATGTCTTCATCGTTTCCCAGGTCCCGCAGCATGGCCAGTTCTTCATCGGTGAGGAGCTGATGCTTGTCCATAGTGGGTGTCCACGGCTATTCATCGCAGGTTAAGGGCCTGGCAACTATTTTGGCAAGCGACTTGGGAAGAAGGGAAATGAAGGAAAGAGCGAATGCTCTTTCCTGTTACTTGCGCGGCAACTGGATCTTGGGCTCTTTGGCCTGACGGTAGATGGTCAGTACATGGCCCATGCTCTGTACCTTGATGGCGCCGGTCTCGCGAACGATGGCATCCATCACCAGCTGTTTCATCTCACGATCTTCAGACGCAACCTTAACCTTGATCAGCTCGTGGTGGTTCAGGGCCAGATCGATCTCGGCCAGCACCCCTTCGGTCAGACCGTGTTGTCCCAGCAGGACGACCGGCTTCAGACTGTGGGCCAGGCCCTTGAGGTACTGTTTCTGTTTATTGTTGAGAATCATGGCAATTTCTTCATAAGTCAGGGTTGAAAGGGGCGTATTCTACCCCCACTTAGCCCTTAATACTAATAACCCTTGTGGTTTTTTAAAGTCGACAATCATGACCCAGAAAAAACGTTCCCCCAGTTCAACCCGCTGGTTAAAAGAACATTTCGACGACCAATACGTCAAGAAAGCCCAGAAGTTGGGACTGCGCTCTCGCGCCGTTTTCAAGATCGATGAGATCCAGGGCAAAGACCGGCTGCTCAAGCCGGGGATGACGGTAGTGGACCTGGGGGCTGCTCCCGGTGGCTGGTCCCAATTTGCCATCGACCAGGTTGGTGACAAGGGGCGCGTCATTGCGTGTGATATTTTGCCGATGGATTCCATTGCCGGTGTCGATTTCCTGCAAGGGGACTTTCGGGAGGAAACTGTACTCGGCGCCTTGCTGGAGCGAGTCGGCCCCGACAAGGTGGATGTCGTCATGTCCGACATGGCGCCCAACATGAGCGGTACCCAGCAGGTGGATCAAGCCCGTGCCATGTACCTGGTGGAACTGGCGCTGGACATGTGCAATCAGGTCCTGAGCAGTAATGGCAGTTTTGTAGTCAAGGTGTTCCAGGGGGAAGGGTTTGATGCCTATCTCAATGAAATACGTAGACTTTTCTCTGTCGTCAAGATTCGAAAACCAGACTCGTCCCGTGCTCGTTCACGAGAAGTCTACATTGTGGCTACCGGTTTTAAACTGTAGTACCCTAACCCTCATCGTTAACTGTCAGTCTGCGAGGTCATTGATTTGAGTGACATGGCGAAAAACCTAATCCTGTGGCTGGTCATCGCCGTCGTGCTGATGTCGGTGTTCAATAGCTTCAGCCCCAGCGATACCACCAGTCGCCAGCTGGACTATTCCAGCTTCGTGAAAGAAGTGACCCAGGAGCAGATCCGTGAAGTGCGGATGGATGGCAAGGTCATCAATGGCGTCAAGCGCACCGGTGAACGTTTCACCACCATCATTCCTGCGCCGGATCCCCAACTGCTCAACGACATGCTCAACCATAACGTCAAAGTGATGGGTGAGAAGCCGGAAGAACCATCTCTGATCACGTCCATCTTCATCTCCTGGTTCCCGATGCTGTTGCTGATCGGTGTCTGGGTCTTCTTCATGCGTCAGATGCAGGGCGGCGGCGGCAAGGGTGCCATGTCGTTCGGCAAGAGCAAGGCTCGCCTGATGAGCGAAGATCAGATCAAGACTACCTTCGCCGACGTAGCTGGTTGTGACGAGGCAAAGGAAGAGGTCAAGGAGCTGGTCGACTATCTGCGTGACCCGACCAAATTCCAGAAGCTGGGTGGCAAGATCCCGACCGGCGTCCTGTTGGTAGGTCCTCCCGGTACCGGTAAGACCCTGCTGGCCAAAGCCATTGCAGGCGAGGCCAAGGTGCCGTTCTTCACCATTTCAGGTTCGGACTTCGTGGAAATGTTCGTGGGTGTCGGTGCCTCCCGTGTGCGTGACATGTTCGAACAGGCCAAGAAATCCTCCCCCTGCATCATCTTCATTGATGAGATCGATGCGGTCGGTCGCCAGCGTGGCGCCGGTCTGGGAGGTGGTCACGATGAACGTGAGCAGACCCTGAACCAGATGCTGGTTGAAATGGATGGTTTTGAAGGCAATGAGGGCATCATCGTCATCGCCGCCACCAACCGTCCCGACGTACTGGATCCTGCGCTGCTGCGTCCGGGTCGTTTCGACCGCCAGGTCGTGGTCGGCTTGCCGGATGTTCGCGGTCGTGAGCAGATCTTGAAAGTGCATATGCGCAAGGTACCGTTGGCGGATGATGTCAATCCGGCGCTGATTGCCCGTGGTACCCCTGGTTTCTCCGGTGCTGATCTGGCCAACCTGGTGAACGAGGCTGCCCTCTTCTCTGCTCGCGAGAGCCGCCGAGTGGTCTCCATGCTGGAGTTCGAAAAGGCGAAGGACAAGATCATGATGGGGGCGGAACGTCGCTCCATGGTGATGAAAGAGTCCGAGAAGGAGATGACGGCCTATCACGAAGCGGGTCACGCCATCATTGGTCGCGTGGTGCCGGATCATGACCCTGTCTACAAGGTCTCCATCATTCCGCGCGGCCGTGCGCTGGGTGTTACCATGTACCTGCCGGAGCAGGACCGCTGGAGCCACTCCAAGCAGCATCTTGAGTCCATGATCTCCAGCCTGTATGGCGGTCGTCTGGCGGAAGAGTTGATCTACGGTGCCGAGAAGGTATCGACCGGTGCATCCAACGACATCGAACGTGCGACCGACATCGCCCGCAAGATGGTCACCCAGTGGGGCATGTCCGAGCGTCTCGGCCCCATGCTCTACGCAGAAGAGGATGGTGAAGTATTCCTCGGCCGCAGCATGGCCAAGGCCAAGCACATGTCTGACGATACCGCCCGCATTATCGATGCAGAGGTCAAGCAGGTCATCGATCGCAACTATGATCGTGCCAAGCAGATCCTGCTGGACAACATGGATGTGCTGCACACCATGAAAGATGCATTGATGAAGTACGAGACCATCGATGCCAAGCAGATCGATGATCTGATGGCGCGTCGCGAGGTCCGTGCTCCCAGCAACTGGCATGATGAGCACGGTGACACCCCGCAAGGTGGTGCCAGCGTGAACAACGGGCCGGAGGCCACGGCGCCGGCTGAAGAGGGCAGTGCACCTCTGAGTGACATCGACAAGGCGAACGATGTCCCGGCCAAATAAGTTGCCATGATACAAACCCCGGGCTTGCCCGGGGTTTTTCTTTGCACGAAGAGTTTGCAGCTCTTGTTGGAGGTAGTTGAAGCAATGCAGTTAATCAGCAAGGGACGTCCCCTTTCTCTCGACCGTCCCCATGTCATGGGCATTCTCAATGTGACGCCGGACTCCTTTTCAGATGGTGGCCGCTTCAAGCAGATCGATCTGGCGTTGGGTCATGCCCGCGACATGGTGGCCGATGGGGCCACCCTTATCGATATAGGTGGCGAGTCGACCCGCCCGGGCGCCCCCGACGTGAGCGAGCAGGAGGAGCTGGACAGGGTCATCCCCGTGGTGGAGCGCATGGTCGCCGAGCTGGATGTGATGATCTCCCTCGATACCTCCAAGGCGATTGTCATGCGGGAGGGTTGTGCTGCAGGTGGTCACCTCATCAATGATGTCCGCGCCCTGCAAGAGCCGGGAGCGCTGGGCGCGGCGGCCGAGGCTGGCGTACCGGTATGCCTCATGCACATGCAGGGGCAGCCCCGTACCATGCAGGTGGAGCCGCACTATGACGATTTGCTGGGGGAGGTGAGAGCCTTCTTTGACGAGCGGATTGCCGCTTGTCTGGGGGCCGGTATCCCGCGTGAGCATCTGGTACTGGATCCAGGCTATGGCTTTGGCAAGACGCTGGCGCACAACTATCAGCTGCTGGCACAGCAGGCGTCACTGCTCGATTACCAACTTCCGCTCTTGGTGGGCATGTCACGAAAGTCTATGATAGGCAACCTGCTTGACCGCCCGGTAGCCGAGCGGTTGGCTGGTAGTCTGGCCTGTGCCCTGATCGGGTTGCAACATGGCGCCAGGATCATCCGGGTGCACGACGTGCGGGCCACCATGGATGTCTTGCGTACAGGCTGGATGACCATGACGGGACAAGATTTCATATCCAAATAGAAAAACGAGAAACAGACAATGACCAGAAAGTACTTCGGCACCGACGGCGTGCGCGGCAAGGTGGGTGAATACCCGATCACCCCGGATTTCGTCATGAAACTGGGCTGGGCCGCCGGCAAGGTGCTCTCCAAGAAAGGGACCAAGAAGGTGCTGATCGGCAAGGATACCCGTATCTCCGGTTATATGCTGGAGTCGGCACTGGAGGCGGGGCTCTCCGCCGCCGGTCTCAAAGCCATACTGATGGGACCCATGCCCACCCCGGCGGTTGCCTACCTGACTCGCACCTTCCGTGCCGAAGCCGGCATCGTCATCAGTGCATCCCACAACCCCTATTACGACAACGGCATCAAGTTCTTCTCCGCCGACGGCACCAAGCTGCCCGATGATGTCGAGCTGGCCATCGAAGCCGAGCTCGACAACGAACTCAAGTGCGTGGAGTCCGCGGAGCTTGGCAAGGCGCAGCGCATCGATGATGCGGCTGGTCGCTACATCGAATTCTGCAAGAGCACCTTCCCCTCCAATCTGAGCCTGGAAGGGCTGAAAATGGTGGTGGATTGCGGTCATGGTGCCACCTACCACATCGCCCCTTCCGTCTTCCGCGAGCTGGGTGCCGAAGTCATCGCCATCGGCTGCAGCCCGGATGGGCTCAACATCAATGACGGTGTCGGTTCCACCGCACCGGAGGCGCTGGCCGCCAAGGTTCAGGAATGCAAGGCAGATCTCGGCGTCGCCTTCGACGGTGACGGCGACCGTCTGGTGATGGTGGACAGCACTGGTTACATCATCGACGGGGATGAGATCCTCTACATCATCGCCCGGGATGCCCTGCGCCATGGCCGCCTCAAGGGCGGTGTGGTGGGCACCCTGATGGCCAACATGGGGCTGGAGCTGGCGCTTCAGACCCTGGGCATCCCCTTTGCCCGTGCCAAGGTGGGTGACCGCTACGTGCTTGAGATGATGAACGAGAAGGGCTGGCGCATCGGGGGCGAAAACTCCGGTCACATCATCTGCCTGGATCAGACCACCACGGGGGATGGTATCGTCGCCGCCCTGCAGGTGCTGACGGCCATGCGCAGTGCCGAGATGCCGCTGGCCAAATTGCGTTCGGGCATGAGCAAGTTCCCGCAAGTGCTGGTCAATGTGCGCTTCGCCGAAGGCAAGGATCCGCTGACCTCCAGTGTCGTTCAGCAGGAAGTGGCGGCAGTGGAGCAGGAACTGGCCGGCCGTGGCCGGGTGCTGCTGCGCAAATCTGGCACCGAGCCCCTGATCCGGGTCATGGTCGAAGGTGAACACGAACAGCAGGTGCGCGATATGGCAGAGCGCATCGCCAAACAGGTCGAATCGGCGTTTTAATGAACAAACAAGGCGGCTTTTTAGTCGCCTTGGTTGTATCTTGTTCAAACGATTCGAAAATTTGAAAATAGCACTTGTCAGCTGAGCATCCTCTGGATATTATCAGCCCCGCTTTCGCAAGGGAGTTGCCGATGGGACATCGCAAGCCGTTTGTAGCAGCCAACTGGAAGTTACACGGTAGTAGGTCGCAGTTAGAGCAGTTTACGAGTCAGTGCGCAGAGCGCATTGATGAAGACGTAGATGTGGTCTTGTGTCCATCCCATGTGCATCTCGGTTTCACGGCCGAACTGCTCGGTGAGCAGGGAAGAGTGAAGCTGGGGGCTCAGAACGTGAGCCAGCACAGACAAGGCGCTTATACGGGTGAAATCTCGTGTGAGATGCTAGTCGAGGCAGGTTGCCGATATGTACTTGTTGGCCACTCCGAGCGCAGGCGTCTCTTTGGTGAGACCAGTTTTATAGTCGCAGAGAAGTTTGCGGCAGTCAGAGCAGCAGGTCTGATACCCATACTTTGTCTTGGTGAGTCAGGCGCGGCGAGGCAGGCAAGAAGAACCTTTGAGGTGATTGCCGAGGAACTGGACATCGTCATAGAGAAAAATGGCGCGATGGCTTTCGATAATGCTATCATCGCCTACGAGCCAATCTGGGCTGTAGGTACAGGTAAATGCGCCACACCCGAGCAGGCACAAGAGGTTCATTCCTTTATTCGCAGTCGCTTGGCGGAGGATACTCCGGTAATAGGTGAGAAAGTCAGAATCATCTATGGTGGGAGCGTGACACCGGCCAATGCACAAGATTTGTTTGCGCAGTCCGATATTGATGGCGGTCTGATAGGCAGGGCAAGTCTTGATGGCGAGGCGTTTTTAGGAATAGTTGAAGCGGCAAAGGGTGCAAGTTAAATGTACGAGATTCTTTTGGTCGTTTATCTGCTGGTATCGCTGGCTCTGATTGGTCTGGTGATGATTCAGCAAGGTAAAGGGGCTGATATGGGCGCCTCCTTCGGCGCAGGGGCATCGAATACTGTGTTCGGCTCCGGTGGTTCAGGCAGTTTCCTGACCCGCACAACAGCGATTTTGGCTACTCTGTTTTTCTTGATTAGTCTGGTTCTGGGTTCCATGTCCAGCAACAAGGTCAAACAGGGTAGTGAATGGGAAAATCTGCAACAGACTCAACAAGTTGAGCAGAGCAAAGCGCCAGTGAAGAAAGATACTGACGTTCCCGAATAAGAGTTTTGCCGTGGTGGTGGAATTGGTAGACACGCTATCTTGAGGGGGTAGTGCTCTAGGGTGTGCGGGTTCGAGTCCCGCCCACGGCACCAATTAAGCAGTGAACCCGGGTAACCGGGATGTTATAGCCACTGAGTCTTGTCTCACGAGAGTGAAGTGGCTATAATCTCGCACGATTTCGGACGCGGGGTGGAGCAGCATGGTAGCTCGTCGGGCTCATAACCCGAAGGTCGTCGGTTCAAATCCGGCCCCCGCAACCAAATTTCACGCATTTCCTACGCTCAGGAAGGCGGTCGCTGCGAGGCGACAATCAGGGTAAAGCGCCAAGCCCCGATTTGACATCGGGGCTTTTTGTTATGTGCAATTTACTCTGAATCTATTTCTATCTGGGCTATATGCCCTTTTTTCGTTTTTCGGAGGGTGACTTTGGCTACGTTGGAACAACGTTTGACCGATCTGCTCGAGGCTCCGGTCGTTGCCTTGGGTTTTGAACTGTGGGGTATCGAGTTTATCCGTGCGGGTAAGCACTCGACCCTGCGCGTTTTCATCGACTCGGAGCAAGGCGTGACGGTGGAAGACTGTGCCGAGGTGAGCCGCCAGGTCGGCGCCATCATGGATGTCGAAGATCCCATCTCCGAGGAGTACTACCTTGAGGTGTCTTCCCCGGGTCTGGATCGTCCACTGTTCAAGGTCGCCCAGTTCGAAAAATACGTTGGCCAGGAGGCGGCGGTAACGCTTCGGATGGCAACAAACAACCGCCGCAAGTTCAAAGGCGTAATCAAAGCCGTGCAGGGGGACATGATCACTCTGACGGTAGATGGTAAGGACGAGGTGTTGGCTTTCACCAATATCCAAAAAGCGAACATAGTGCCGAACTTTGGTTAACGAGGCTATCGGATATGAATAAAGAGATTTTGCTGGTCGTTGACGCTGTGTCCAACGAGAAGGCTGTCCCCCGCGAGAAGATTTTCCAGGCTCTGGAGACTGCGCTGGCGACTGCGACCAAGAAAAAATACGAAGGCGAGATTGAAGTGCGTGTCGAGATCGATCGCAAGACCGGTGACTACGACACCTATCGCCGTTGGGTCGTGGTGGCCGATCAGGCTTCCATGGAGAACCCGTACGGGGAAATCACCCTCGAAGCCGCTCAGATCGAGCAGCCGGATATCCAGATCGGCGACTATGTTGAAGACCAGATTGACTCTGTGACCTTCGACCGTATCACCACCCAGACCGCCAAGCAGGTCATCGTGCAGAAAGTGCGCGAGGCTGAGCGTTCCCAGGTCGTTGACCAGTTCAAGGACAAGGAAGGCACCATCATCAGCGGCGTGGTCAAGAAGAGCAACCGCGACAACGTGATCCTGGATCTGGGCAGCAATGCCGAAGCCGTGATCTTCCGTGACGACATGCTGCCCCGTGAGACCTTCCGTCCCGGCGACCGTATCCGTGGCCTGCTCTACGCCGTGCGTCCGGAAGCCCGTGGTTCCCAGCTGTTCGTCAGCCGCTCCAGCCCGGACTTCCTGAAAGAGCTGTTCCGCATCGAAGTGCCGGAAATCGGCGAAGAGATGATCGAAATCATGGGCGCCGCCCGTGATCCGGGTTCCCGCGCCAAGATCGCGGTCAAGACCAACGATCGTCGTATCGACCCGATCGGTGCCTGTATCGGCATGCGTGGTGCCCGCGTTCAGGCCGTCTCCGCCGAGCTGAGCGGTGAGCGTGCTGACATCGTGCTGTACGATGACAACCCGGCCCAATACGTGATCAACGCCATGGCGCCAGCCGATGTGGCCTCCATCATCGTCGATGAAGACAACCACACCATGGACATCGCCGTGGAAGCCGCCAACCTGGCCCAGGCCATCGGCCGCAACGGTCAGAACGTGCGTCTGGCCTCCCAGCTGACCGGTTGGGAACTGAACGTGATGACCGTCGAGGACATGCGTGCCAAGCACCAGGCCGAGAACGACCGCATCCTGACGCTGTTCACCAGCACCCTCGATATCGACGACGATTTCGCCGGCCTGCTGATGGAAGAGGGCTTCTCCACCCTGGAAGAGATTGCCTTCGTCCCGGTCAACGAGCTGCTGGCCATCGACGGTCTGGATGAAGACATGGTCGAAGAGCTGCGCAAGCGTGCCAAGGATGCCCTGACCACCAAGGCCCTGGCCAAAGAAGAATCCTTTGAAGGCGTCGAGCCTTCCGAAGAACTGCTCAATCTCTCCGGCCTCGGCCGTGAAATGGCCTATGCCCTGGCCGCTCGCGGTGTCGGCACCCTGGAAGATTTGGCAGAGCAAGGTATCGATGACCTTGCCGACATCGAAGAGTTGACCGCCGAGAAGGCTGGTGAGCTCATTATGGCTGCTCGCAATATCTGTTGGTTCGGAGAAGAGCAGTCTGAATAAGGTCAAACGGAGGAAAATGAATGGCAGAAGTATCAGTTAAGCAACTTGCCACTGACATCGACACGCCGGTTGATCGTCTTCTCCAGCAGTTTGTCGATGCCGGCATCGTGAAGAGCAAGGCCGACGACATGGTCAGCGAGTCTGAGAAACAGACTCTGCTGGCACATCTGAAGAAACAGCATGGAGGTGACGAGGTCACCGCACCTGCTCGCATGACCTTGCAGCGCAAGACCAAGAGCACCCTGAGTGTTCAGGGGACTGGTGGCAAGAACAAGGAAGTGCAGGTAGAAGTGCGCAAGTCTCGCACCTATGTAAGACGCTCGGCGCTGGAAGATGAACAGCGCCAGGCGGAAGCCGAGGAAACAGCGCGTTTGGAAGCAGAAGAAAAAGCTCGTCGCGAGGCCGAAGAGAAGGCCCGCCTCGACGCTGAAGAGAAGGCTCGCCGTGAGGCTGAGCAGGCTCGTCGTGAAGCTGAGGAAAAGGCGCGGATCGAGGCACAACAGAAGGCTCGACAGGCTCAACAGCCCGCCAAAGCAGCCGGTAGCACAGCTCAGCAAGAGGCAGAAAAGATGGCCAAGCGCGAAGCAGAAGAACTGAAGCGCCAACAGGAACAGACAGCTTTGCAAAAAGCTGAAGAACTCGCCGCGAAGAAAGCCGAAGAGGCTCGCATCATGGCGGAACAGAATGCGGCCCGCTGGGCTGAAGAAGAAGCGGCTCGCGCCAAAGAGAGCAGCGATTACCATCTGACCACCAACAAGCACGCGCAAGCGGCCGAAGATGAGTTGGATCGTAAGGAAGAGACCAGCCGTCGCACGGCTGCCGCTGCCAAGGCGCCGAAGAAAGTCGGCCGTCGCGAAGACGACCGCAATGACCGCAACTCCCGCGATCCCCGTGCCCGCAAAGGCAAGCGTGGCAAGATGGCCATGCCGAACGCCATGAAACACGGCTTCAACAAGCCGGCTGTTGTGGTCAACCGTGACGTCGTCATCGGCGAGACCATCACAGTGGCGGAGCTCGCCAACAAGATGGCCGTCAAGGGCGTTGAAGTCATCAAGGTGATGATGAAGATGGGTGCCATGGCCACCATCAACCAGGTGATCGACCAGGAGACCGCTCAGCTGGTCGCCGAGGAGATGGGTCACAAGGTAGTGCTGCGCCGTGAGAACGAGCTGGAAGAGGCGGTACTTAGCGATCGTGACGAGACCTCCGAAGCCAAGCCGCGTGCGCCGGTCGTGACCATCATGGGTCACGTCGACCACGGCAAGACCTCGCTGCTGGACTACATCCGTAAAGCCAAGGTCGCGGCGGGCGAAGCCGGTGGCATTACCCAGCACATCGGTGCGTACCATGTACAGACCGACAGCGGGATGATCACCTTCCTGGATACCCCGGGTCACGCGGCGTTTACCTCCATGCGTGCTCGCGGTGCCAAGGCGACCGACATCGTTGTGCTGGTTGTTGCAGCTGACGACGGTGTGATGCCGCAAACCATCGAAGCTATCCAGCATGCCAAGGCGGCCGGTGTGCCGCTGGTTGTTGCGGTGAACAAGATCGACAAGCCTGAAGCGGATCCGGATCGCGTCAAGACCGAGCTGGCCCGTTACAACGTCATGTCCGAAGACTGGGGTGGCGATTGCCAGTTCGTGCACGTCTCCGCCAAGTCTGGCGAAGGCATCGACGACCTGCTGGAAGCCATCCTGATCCAGGCCGAAGTCCTGGAGCTGAAAGCGGTGGTTGACGGCATGGCCAACGGCGTCGTGATCGAATCCTTCCTGGATAAAGGTCGTGGTCCGGTTGCCACCGTGCTGGTACAGGAAGGTACTCTGCGTCAGGGCGACATCGTTCTGTGTGGTCTTGAGTACGGCCGGGTTCGCGCCATGCGTGACGAACTGGGTCGCGAGATCAAGGAAGCCGGTCCCTCTCTGCCAGTGGAAATTCTGGGTCTGTCCGGCGTTCCCTCTGCCGGTGACGAAGCCACGGTCGTGCGTGACGAGAAGAAAGCCCGTGAAGTGGCGCTCTACCGTCAGGGCAAGTTCCGCGAAGTCAAGCTGGCTCGCCAGCAGAAGGCCAAGCTGGAAAACATGTTTGCCAACATGACCGAGGGCGAAGTGTCCGAAGTGAACGTGGTGATCAAGGCCGATGTACAAGGCTCTGTGGAAGCGATCTGCGATGCGCTGGTCAAACTCTCCACCGACGAAGTGAAGGTGAAGATCGTGGGTTCCGGCGTAGGTGGCATCACCGAAACCGACGCGACCCTGGCCGCGGCTTCCAGCGCCATCCTGGTGGGCTTCAACGTCCGTGCCGACGCTTCTGCGCGCAAGGTCATCGAATCCGAGAGCCTGGATCTGCGTTACTACTCCGTGATCTATGACCTGATCGACGAAGTGAAGCAGGCCATGAGCGGCAAGCTGGCCCCCGAGTATCGTCAGGAGATCATCGGTCTGGCTGAAGTGCGTAGCGTCTTCAAGTCGCCGAAGTTCGGCGCCGTTGCTGGCTGTATGGTTACCGAAGGTGTGGTCAAGCGTTCCAACCGCATTCGCGTTCTGCGTGACAACGTGGTTATCTATGAAGGCGAGCTGGAATCCCTGCGCCGCTTCAAGGATGACGTCAACGAAGTTCGCAACGGCTACGAGTGTGGTATCGCGGTCAAGAACTACAACGACGTGCGCGAAGGCGACCAGATCGAGGTGTACGAGACTGTTGAAATTCAACGGACTCTGTAAGCCGAGCGTTAGACAAAATAGGGGGCCGCGGCCCCCTTTTATCGCAGGATAGAATATGGCCAGAGAATTCAGCCGGACCCGTCGGGTCGGACAGCAGATCCAGCGTGAAATCGCGCTGATCCTGCAGCGCGAGGTGAAAGACCCGCGCATCGGCATGGTGACCGTCTCCGACGTGGAGGTCTCCAAGGACCTCAACTATGCCAAGGTTTATGTCACCTTCTTGCAACTGGAGAATGACGCCGAGCGCATCAAGGAAGGGCTCAAGGGCCTGACCGAGGCTGCCGGTTACATCCGCAGCCTTCTGGGTAGCGCCATGCGTCTGCGGGTGGTGCCCGAGCTGCGTTTCTACTACGACCAGACCCTGGTCGAGGGGATGCGCCTCTCCAACCTGGTGACCAACACTGTGCGTGAAGACAAGCGTCGCATGACTGAAGCCGGTCGTGACGAAGAGCAATCCGCACCGGATGACACGACTGAGGATAACGCCTGAGATGTCTCGTAGACGTCGTTTCAAAGGCCGTGACGTACACGGCATCCTGCTGCTGGACAAACCGACCGGCCTGACTTCCAACGATGTGTTGCAGAAGGTCAAGCGGATCTACAACGCCGCCAAGGCTGGCCATACCGGCGCCCTGGACCCCCTGGCCACCGGCATGTTGCCGATCTGCCTCGGGGAGGCCACCAAGTTCTCCCAGTATCTGCTGGAAGCGGACAAGCGCTATGAGGTGACCGCCAAGCTGGGCGAGCGCACTAATACCAGCGACTCCGACGGCGAGGTGGTCTCCACCCGTCCGGTGAACGTGGCCGTGGGCACCCTGATCGAGGCGCTGGACCAGTTCCGCGGCCCCATCATGCAGGTGCCGTCCATGTACTCCGCCCTCAAGCACAACGGCCGCCCGCTCTACGAATATGCCCGTGAAGGGATCGAGATCGAGCGGGAAGCCCGTCCCATCACCATCTTCGAACTCAAGCTGCTCGGCTTCGAGGGGGACGAGGTGAAGCTGGAAGTGCATTGCAGCAAGGGTACCTATATCCGCTCCCTGGTGGACGATCTGGGGGAAGTGCTGGGCTGTGGCGCTCACGTCACCCAGCTGCGTCGCACCCAGGTGGCGAGCTACCCCTACGAGCGGATGCTGACCCTGGAGCAGCTCGAGTGTATCTTCGAGCAGGCCAAGGCCGAAAGCATTCCGCCACGGGAGCAGCTGGATCCCCTGTTGCTGCCGATGGACACCGCCGTGGCCTCCCTGCCCGAGGTGAACATGCTGGTCGCCGTGGCCGCCTATGTGAACCAGGGTCAGGCCGTGCAGGTGGCAGGTAGCCCCCAAAGTGGCCAGGTCCGCATGACAGTTGGCCCGGAGCGCGAATTCATCGGGGTTGGCGAGATCGATGACGAGGGGCGCGTGGCGCCCAAGCGTCTGGTTCGCTACCACGACGAGGAGTGATCCTCAGGCGGTATCGGTCTGTCACGCGTCTTTCCCGTTGCGAAAAGGGGCGGGGACGATTATGATACTGCCCTCATTTCACGGCTGAATTAGAGATTGGCTGTGAACCTTTAAACACTCTACTGGAGTAATACCATGTCTCTAAATGCTGAGATCAAAGCTCAAATCGTTGCCGACAACGCTCGTGGCGCCAACGACACCGGTTCCCCCGAAGTGCAAGTTGCCCTGCTGACTGCCCAGATCAACCATCTGCAAGGTCACTTCAAGGAGCACGCCAAGGATCACCACGGTCGTCGCGGTCTGCTGCGCATGGTTTCCCAGCGTCGTAAGCTGCTGGACTACCTGAAGCGTAAAGACGTTCAGCGCTACGCTGCTCTGATCGCCAAGCTGGGTCTGCGTCGTTAATCGACCATCAGATTTCGCAAAAAAGGGGAACCGCGAGGTTCCCCTTTTTTATTGCCAGTTTCAAACAGGATGCAGGCCGTTGCCTGCCTCACAGAATTGACGTCCGCGCTTACCTTTTGATGCGAATCAAGTATACTTGCACGCGAATTTAAAGCGCCAAATTGTTAAAAGGAAATTCACGTGAATCCTATTGTAAAGTCATTCCAGTACGGTCAACACACCGTCACACTGGAAACCGGTGTGATGGCCCGTCAAGCCACTGCGGCCGTCATGGTCAGCATGGACGATACCTGTGTCTTCGTGACTGTCGTTGGCAAGAAAGAGGCCGATCACGGCCGTGATTTCTTCCCGCTGACCGTCAACTATCAGGAGCGTACCTATGCTGCTGGTCGTATCCCGGGTGGTTTCTTCCGTCGTGAAGGCCGTCCGAGCGAGGGTGAGACCCTCATCTCCCGTCTGATCGACCGTCCCATCCGTCCGCTGTTCCCGGAAGGCTTCCTCAATGAGGTTCAGGTGGTTGCCACCGTCATGTCCGTGAACCCGGCCGTTTCTCCCGACATCGTTGCAATGATCGGTGCCTCCGCGGCCCTGGCCATCTCCGGCATCCCGTTCGGCGGCCCGATCGGTGCAGCCCGCGTGGGTTACATGAACGGCCAGTACGTGCTGAACCCGACCACCACCGAACTGCCCCAGAGCGATCTGGATCTGGTGGTTGCCGGTACTGCCAATGCGGTGCTGATGGTGGAATCCGAAGCGGCCATCCTCTCCGAAGAGGTGATGCTGGGCGCCGTGGTCTACGGTCACGAGCAGATGCAGACCGTGATCAGCGCCATCAATGAATTCGCTGCCGACGTCGGTACCAAGCCCTGGGACTGGACCCCGCCTGCCGTCAACGAAGCGCTGAAAGCCAAAGTTGCCGAACTGGCCACAGCTGAGCTGGGTGAAGCCTACCGCATCACCGAGAAGGCTGTTCGCTACGAAACCATCGCTGCCATCAAGGGCCGCGTGGTCGAGCAAGTCATCGCATCCGGCGTGGAAGAAGATGCCAAGAAGATCGGCGAAGAGTTCCACAGCCTGGAGAGCCGCATCGTCCGTGGTCGCGTCGTACGTGGTGAGCCGCGTATCGACGGTCGCGATCCGGAAATGATCCGCGCCCTCTCCGTCGGTACCGGCATCCTGCCCCGTGCCCACGGTTCTGCCCTGTTCACCCGTGGTGAAACCCAGGCCATCGTGGTGGCCACGCTGGGTACCGAGCGTGACGCCCAGAACATCGACGAGCTGACCGGCAACCGCGCCGATCGCTTCATGCTGCACTACAACTTCCCGCCCTACTGCGTCGGCGAGACCGGCATGATGGGCAGCCCGAAGCGTCGTGAAATCGGTCACGGCCGTCTGGCCAAGCGTGGCGTTGCTGCCGTGATGCCGAGCGCCGCCGAGTTCCCGTACGTGGTGCGCGTGGTCTCTGAAATCACCGAATCCAACGGCTCCTCCTCCATGGCGTCTGTCTGTGGTTCCTCCCTGGCGCTGATGGATGCCGGTGTGCCGATCAAGGCCTCCGTTGCCGGTATCGCCATGGGTCTGGTGAAGGAAGAAGAAGGTTTCGTCGTGCTGTCCGACATCCTGGGTGACGAAGATCACCTGGGCGACATGGACTTCAAGGTAGCCGGTACCAGCGAAGGTGTGACCGCGCTGCAAATGGACATCAAGATCGAAGGCATCACCAAAGAGATCATGGAGATTGCCCTGAAGCAAGCTCGTGGCGCTCGTCTGCACATCCTGAAAGTGATGGACGAAGCTATCCAGGCTCCCCGTGCTCAGATCTCCGATTTCGCACCGCGTATCCACACCATCAAGATCAATCCTGAGAAGATCAAGGACGTGATCGGCAAGGGTGGTTCCGTGATCCGTGCACTGACCGAAGAGACCGGCACCAACATCGAGCTGGATGATGACGGTACCGTTCGCATCTCCGCCGTGGCCAACGAAGCCGCCATGGAAGCGATCCGCCGCATCGAGGCCATCACCGCCGAGATCGAAGTGAACCGCATCTACGAAGGCAAGGTCGTGCGCCTGGCTGACTTCGGCGCCTTCGTCAACATCCTGCCGGGTAAAGACGGTCTGGTGCACATCTCCCAGATCACCGATGCCCGCGTGCAGAACGTGGCCGACTTCCTGAAAATCGGTGACGTGGTGAAGGTGAAGGTACTGGAAGTGGACCGTCAGGGCCGTGTGCGTCTCTCCATCAAGGAAGCGAACGCACCGACCGAAGCGGCTGCTGCTCCTGCTGCCGTTGCCGTCGAAGAGCCGGCTGCCGAATAAGGCTGCCGTATGTGAAAGAGCCGACCCTTGGGTCGGCTTTTTTGTGCCTGTCGCCCGGCATGGCGCAGATTGTCTCCTTGTTCCTTTTGGCGCCCCTTGATATAAGGGACGACCCCGCTTCGTTGGCAAAAGGAATTGCAGCATGTCATGGGCCTACCTCAGGCAGTTTCCTTCCCTGGTCTGGATCGTCATCCTGGGCACTTTCATGGTGCGTACCACCTTCTTCATGGTCTGGCCCTTTCTCTCCATCCTGCTCTACCGTGACTACGGACTTTCGGCGACCCTGATAGGCGCCATCCTGGGGGCCACGGCGGCGCTTTCCACTCTTGTCAGCTTCTATGGCGGCTGGCTCTCGGACAAATGGGGGCGGCGCAACATCCTGCTGTTCGGCTGCCTGGTTTCCGCCGCCAGCGTGGCCCTGCTCGGCCTCTCCCACCAGGTGGGCTGGCTGGCACTCGGGGTGATCGGCAGCGGACTCTCCTACGGTCTCATCGACTCACCGGGCAAGGCACTGATGGCCGACAATCTGGCCGAGCCCAAAGCCCGTGAGCTGGCGCTGCACCTGCGTTATTTTCTGCTCAACCTGGGGGCGGCCATCGGTCCTCTGCTCGGCGTCACCTATGGCCTGAGCGCGCGTCAGGAGACCTTCCTGTTGCTCAGTGCCAGCTATCTGCTGCTTGGCATCGTCTTTGTCATCGGGTTCAGGCTGGCAGGTTGCCACACCAGCCAAGCGGCCGGGCCCGGCATGCGTGCCGTGCTGCG
Organism: Aeromonas sp. Prich7-2; assembly: GCF_017939255.1. Classification (NCBI taxonomy): domain Bacteria; kingdom Pseudomonadati; phylum Pseudomonadota; class Gammaproteobacteria; order Aeromonadales; family Aeromonadaceae; genus Aeromonas; species Aeromonas sp. Prich7-2. Next base: position 83,603 of record NZ_JAGKRI010000005.1, on the reverse strand, counting down.
GGTGCTCTGGCAGGACAGGGGGTTTCTGCTGCTGATCATGGCCAATCTGCTGCTGATGCTGGTCTATGCCCAGTTCGAGTCGCCCCTCATCCAGTATCTGACCCGCGCGGGGACGCCGGAGGTGGAGCGGCTCATCGGCTGGCTGGTGACGACCAATGCGCTGACCATAGTGATGCTGCAGTTCCCCCTGCTGCACCTGACTGCCCGCTGGTCCACGCGGCGCAAGCTGCAACTCGGGGTGGCGCTCTTTCTCGGCGCCCAGTTGCAGTTTGCGCTGGGGGATACCGCCATCTGGTGGCACTGGATAGTGGCGGTGATCCTCCTGAGCGTCGGGGAGTGCATCCTCTTCCCCTTGCTCAATGTGCTGATCGATCAGATGGCACCTGGTCATTTGAAGGGGAGCTATTTCGGGGCGGCCTCCATCTCCGGACTCGGGGTGGCCATGGGGGCCTTGCTGGGAGGCTGGGTGCTGGCCCATTGGGGCGGGAGCTGGCTTTACGCCCTGATGGCGCTGCTCTGCCTGGTGATCCTGATGCTCTATGGTCTGAGTACCCGGACCTCGCGCCCAGCACTGGTCCGGGCCGGGCCCTGACGGCTAGAAGGTCAGCACCTTGTCGGCGGCCAGAGTCCATTGGGCCAGCAAGGGGAGGGTGCCTATCTCTATGCCCTCGACAAGGGGTAGCGGGGTGATGCCGCGCGCATCGGTGCAGCTCTTGCAAAGCCGGATCCGGGTGCCCTGAGCCAGCAGTATCTCCAGCATCTGGCGCAGGTTGTAGCCCTCGGCCGGAGCCTGCCCGGCCAGAGCCGCAGTGACGGCATCCGACATCAGGAAGAGGTTGAGGTCTACCTTTCCCTCCTCTTTGAGGGCGATGCCGAGGCGCAGGGCATTGAACAGGGACTCGCTGCCATAGGGGGCGCCGTTGGCAATGATGAGAATGTGTTGGGTCATGTGGCTCTCCTGATTGAAAGGGCCATTGTAGCTTTGGCGAAAGCGGCCCGGCATGATGCAGAGCACACTCTGTCGTAGCCCGGCCCCGTGTGTCTTGACCTCACACAGGGAGTCAGGTCTCATGGACGGCCATCCAGTATGACAGAACAAAGAGGTTGTTATGTGGAAGATCGCCGGAATAGGCTTATTGTTGTTGGCCGGACAAGCCTATGGTAGTGAAAACATCGGCTGCAAGGCCAGACAGCAGGCCGTGACGGATCAGCTTGCGTTCGCCAGGGCGCACAACAACCAGGAGCAGGTAGCCGGCCTTGAGCGGGCACTGCGCAACCTGGAGGCCCATTGTACCGATGCCGGGCTCCTTGAGGAGCAGCAACGCAAGGTGGTCAAGCAGAGGGAAGAAGTGGAAGAGCGGCTGGCCGAGTTGCAGAGTGCACGGGTATCGGGCAAGCCGGACAAGATTGCCAAGAAGCAGTCCAAGCTGGAGGAGTCCCAGGCCGAGTTGCTGGAAGCCCAGCGCGAACTCGAGGCGCTGCAAAAACTGGTCAAATCCTGAGGGAAGGGCAGCGCAATAGAAAAAGCCGGGCATGCCCGCAATGCTGTTCACTTAAGAGAATTTGAGTTCCAGTCCACGTAGTATCAGGACAAAAAATCGAGGGAGGCATGATGCCTCCCTCTTTCTATTGCAAGCCCCGCTGGATAAAGGCTGGAGGAAGATCGACTGGACACAGCCTTGCCCCCTCAACTCAAATCCAATTTATGAATAATCAGTCAAAAAAGTGCTTATCTGAACAGCATTGGGGCATGCCCGGCTTTTTCTATTTCTGGATAATGCACACCACGAGTGTCAGACGCTGACTGCCTGTGCATCCGCACAAACTTCTCCATCCGCTGATCTTCGGTTTCCACCCTATGGACGGGATTCCGGAGGATGCAGTCGATAGGGCGCAGACGCTGATGCAGGTGCTACAGCTACTGCCTGTGCATCCGCACGAACTTTTCCATCAACTGATCTTCGGTCTCCACATGGGCGGGATCCCAGATGATGCAGTCGATAGGGCAGACGCTGATGCAGGTGGGCTTCTCATAGTGGCCGACGCATTCGGTGCAGCGATCCGGGTCTATCTCGTAGATCTTGCTTCCCAGGGCGATGGCCTGGTTCGGACACTCCGGATCGCACATGTCACAGTTGATGCACTTGTCGGTGATGAGCAGTGCCATCTCAGGCCGCCGAGTGAGGTTGACGGGTATCCTCGCGCTCGCCGAGGTTGCGCAGCAGGATGCCGTAATTCACGTCGATCTCCTTGGGAACCGGCACGTAAACCACATGGCCGTTGCCCGGCGCGGTGTCGATGAGCTCACCCTTGCGGTTTTGCATCTGCTCCAGGTTGAAGCTGAGGTTGCCCTGGGGGGTCATCAGCTCCAGGCTGTTGCCCAGCAGGAACTTGTTCTTCACCTCGACCTCGACCATGTCACCGTTGCGACCTGTGATCTCGCCGACGAACTGCTGGGTGTCGGAGACGGAGTAACCGTAGTCGTAGTTCTGGTATTCGCTGTGGTTGTGACGGCGCAGGAAGCCCTCGGTGTAGCCGCGGTGGGCCAGGTTCTCGAGGGTGCCCATCAGGGTCGGATCGAATGGACGGCCAGCCACCGCATCGTCGATGGCCTTGCGATAGACCTGGGCGGTACGGGCGCAATAGTAGAAGGACTTGGTACGGCCTTCGATTTTCAGCGAATGAACGCCCATTTTGGTCAGGCGCTCGACGTGCTCGACGGCGCGCAGATCCTTGGAGTTCATGATGTAGGTGCCGTGCTCGTCTTCAAACGCGGTCATGAACTCGCCCGGGCGGTTGGACTCTTCCAGCAGCACCAGGGCATCGGTCGGCTTGCCTGCGCCCAGGGTCGGATCCACCTTTTGCACGGCGATGGGCTCCTGGCGGTGGACGATCTGGCCCACGTCATCTTCCTTGCCCTCGTGCACCTTGTACTCCCAGCGGCAGGAGTTGGTGCAGGTGCCCTGATTGGGGTCACGCTTGTTGATGTAGCCGGAGAGCAGGCAGCGGCCGGAGTAGGCCATGCACAGCGCCCCGTGGACGAAGACCTCCAGTTCCATCTCCGGCACCTGCATGCGGATCTCCTCGATCTCGTCGAGAGACAGCTCGCGGGAGAGGATGGCACGGGTCAGGCCCATCTGATGCCAGAACTTCACCGTGGCCCAGTTGACCGCGTTGGCCTGCACCGAGAGGTGGATAGGCATGTCGGGGAAGGCTTCGCGCATCATCATGATGAGGCCGGGGTCGGACATGATGAGTGCATCCGGCTTCATATCCACCACGGGGCGCATGTCGCGGATGAAGGTCTTGAGCTTGGAGTTGTGGGGCTGGATGTTGGCCACCACATAGAACTGCTTGCCGAGGGCATGGGCCTCGTTGATGCCGAGCTGCAGATTCTCGTGATCGAATTCGTTGTTGCGCACCCGCAGGCTGTAGCGCGGCTGGCCCGCATAGACGGCGTCTGCGCCATAGGCATAGGCGTAGCGCATGTTCTTGAGGGTCCCGGCAGGGGAGAGCAATTCTGGTCTGAACATGTTGGACTCTTTTATCTGATTGCAAATCAGGACGGCGCCACCTGATGGCGTCGTGTGGGTTCATCGGTGGCGCGACCGTCTTCGACGCACGGCCATCCGATGGGGGTACATCGGAGCAGGAGGTGACTCGATACTCCGGATATACGGGGTGCGAGATTGTACTCGTGACCGCCTCGTCATGCAATTTGGGACGGCCTTGACATGCCTGCGCCATGTTCATTTTACGCTCAGACTGGGGTTGCTAGAGTGCAAGGGGTGAAAGATGCCCCCGAGTTGGCAGTGAAATGGATCTTTTCGGCGAAAAAGACCATCTCCAAGTTGAAATTTTGCCCTGCTCGGGAAAGAATGCGCGCTCGGTTGTTGGTCCCCGGTGACGGGCCCACAAGAGACCGATGATGAGCAGGGCAAAGGCCCACAGGAACAGGAAACCATACAGGAATTTTATGAATCCCCTTCGCATTGCCGCTTCGGCTCTTTTATGTACGCTGGCGCTGGTCAGCCAGCAGGCCGCCGCCGTTGAATACCCGCTGCCTGCAGCCAACAGCCGCCTGATCGGTGAGAACCAGGAATACGTGGTGCCCGCAGACAACCGTCCGCTGGAGCAGATCGCCTCCGACTTCCAGCTGGGTCTGACCAACATCATGGAAGCCAACCCGGGCGTCGACCCCTACTTGCCCAAGGCGGGCAGCACGCTGATCATTCCCCATCAGCTGATCCTGCCCAACGCTCCCCGCGAAGGGATCGTCATCAACGTGGCGGAGATGCGTCTCTACTACTACCCGAAGGGCAAGAACGTGGTGCATGTGCTGCCCATCGGCATCGGCCAGCTCGGGGTCAACACCCCGGAGAACTGGATCACCAAGGTTGAGCGCAAGCGTGCCAACCCGACCTGGACCCCGACCGAGAATATCCGTCGCCGCTACGCCGCCCAGGGCAAGACCCTGCCCGCGGTCTGGCCGGCCGGCCCGGACAACCCCATGGGCCTGCACGCGCTCTACATCGGCAACCTGTACGCCATCCACGGCACCAACGCCACCTTCGGCATCGGTTTGCGGGTGAGCAGCGGCTGCGTGCGCCTGCGCGCCGACGACATCAAGTACCTGTTCGATCACGTGCCGGTCGGCACCCGCGTCCAGTTCGTCAACCAGCCGGTCAAGACCACGGTCGAGCCGGATGGCGGTCGCTACATGGAAGTGCACGAGCCGCTGTCGCGCACCGAGGAAGAGTTCAACTCCACCGCCTCCGTGCCGCTGCCCATGACCCCGGCTACCACCCGCTTCATCGCCCATGCTGACAGCGATTCCAACGTGGTCAAGCAGGTGCTGGAACAGCGTACCGGCATCCCGACCCGCCTCAATCCAGAGGCGTAATGGCCGGCAAGTGCAGTTAAACAACAACGGCGACCATCAGGTCGCCGTTGTTGTTTCTGTGTATCCGGACGTCAGCTGGCTGGTGGGGCATAGAGGGCCAGCCAGTTGCCTTCGGTATCCTCGATGATGACCCGGGAGCCATGACCGCTGCCGATGCTGTGCAGAGGCTCCAGCACCCGCCCGCCGAGCCGGGGGACCAGCAGCTCCGCCTCCTGCAGCCTGTCACCGAGGGAGAGATAGATGAGGGGACCGGCACCGCCGGGCTGGTGATATTTGTCCATGGGGCCGAGACAGGCCGCCGCGTTGCTGCCGTCGTGGCGCAGCATGGCAAAGCGCATGGTCTCTTCCTGGATGGGGGTGACCTGCACATCGAGCAGGGCCGAGTAAAAGTCCATGGCGCGATCCAGATCCCGTGTCGGAATATCGGCCCAGACCAGGGTGTTGTCCATCGTCGTATTCTCCAGAGTTCCCGGCCAACGCGGTCGGTGGCTCTTTGAGGTTAGAAGTGGCTGTCGGGGGGCGCCATGGATAAAAAAAGCGGCGCCTGATGGCGCCGCTTGAAGGGGGAGGAGCCGAGTAAGGCTCCCCCTCTTATTTGCCGGCAATGCTGAGCCCGCCAAAGCGGATCAGCGGGGCATAGAAGTCCTTGCCATCGTCGTGATGCAGCTGGTTGCCGACCGCTTCCAGCTCCCCGAGCAGACGATAGAAGTTGCCCGCCACCGTGATGCCGCGTACCGGTGCCACGCGCTCGCCATTTCGGCAGAGGAAGCCGGAGGCGCCGAACGAGAAGTCGCCGCTCACCGCATCGGCCCCGGAGTGCAGGCCGTCCAGCTTGACCAGCTCCAGGTACTCACCGCTTTGTACCTCGGCCTCGCCGTGGGGGCCGAGCCCGAACACCAGGTGACGAGGGGCCACGTCCAGGGCACTGCGGGCACTGCGGGCGGCTGCACCGTTGCTTGTCACGCCGAAGTGGCGGGCGGTGGCGCTGTTGTGCAGCAGGGTCTTGAGCTCCCCCTCGCCGATGAGCAGGAGATCCGAAGTGGCGGCCCCTTCGCCGTCAAACGCCTTGATCTTCATGCCCCCCGGCATATAGGCACGACTCTCCAGGGTGAGCCAGCGAGAAGCCACGCTTTGGCCCAGCTTGTCGCGCCAGGGGTTGATCCCCTGCTGGGCCCACTTGCCAGACAGTGCGGACTGGAAGCAGCCAAACAGGCTGGCAAAGCAGTGGGTGCTGAAGATGACGCTGTAGCGACCGCTTGGCACCGCCTCACCCATCAGCAGGCCATCGGCCACGGCGTGGATCTGGCGGATGAGAGGCTGGCTCTCCAACTCGTCGAAGCGCCGTGCGTACTGTCCCTGGTAGTGCATGGACTGGCGGCCCTCCCGCTCGATGAGAGCGGAGCTGTGGCAGCCGACGCTGAATTCCTGATGTTCACAGATGCTGCCCTGGCTGTTGGCAAGCCAGAGGCGGCTCTCCCCCTCGAAGAAGCCGTTGTAGGGGGCGCCGGTCACGTCCGGCAGGGCCAGCATGTCGGACTCGAGGCGCAGGGTCAGGGCGATCTTCTCTTCCACCGCCGTGGTGTCGGCCTGATGTATCTCGGCGCAGTCGGTGATGAGCCTGCTCTGCTGCACTGTGATGCGCTGATCCGGGTCCACCTTGGCGAAGCGGCTCGCATCGAGCGCATCCTGCACCATTGCGTCCAGGGCCGACGCGTCGAGGGACTCGGAATAGGCGATGCCGACCCGGCCCTCTTTTATCAGCCGAATGCCGATCTGCTGGCTGCTGGTGACCTTGTATTCACTGAGTTCGCCCTTGTCGGCCTTGAGGGAGAAGGCCTTCTCCTGATTGGCAATGACGTCTGCCTCGGCACCCAGATCGGCGACCTGGTCCAGCAGACGGACAAGCAGTTGGTTCATGTCGAGTTGGCTCATCAGGCGTTCCCTCCGACCAGGATATTGTCAACCTTGAGCGGCGGCTGGCCGACTGAAACGCGAATGAGGCGGGAGATGGAACCGCATAGAGTGTCATGGATGTTCATCAGGCGTTCCCTCCGACCAGAATGCTGTCAACCTTGAGCGGTGGCTGGCCGACCGAGGCGGGAATGGATCCGGAGACCGAGCCGCACATGCCGGCGGAGAGGGCCAGATCGCGCCCCACCATGGAGATCTCCTTCAATACCTGCGGGCCGGTGCCGATCAGGGTGGCCGACTTGAGGGGCCGGGTGATCCTGCCCCCCTCGATGAGGTAGGCCTCCTGCACGTTGAAGTTGAACTCGCCGGTACCGGGCTGCACAGAGCCACCCCCCATCCGCTTGGCATAGATGCCGTGCTCCACGGTTGCCAGCATGTCGTCAAGGCTGTAGTTGCCCGGTTCGATATAGGTGTTGCGCATGCGGGAGGCGGGGGCGAACTTGTAGGATTCCCGGCGCCCGGAACCGGTGCGGGCGTAGCCGGTGCGAAGGGCCCCCATTCTGTCCACCAGGAAGCCGGTCAGCACGCCGTCCTTGATGAGCTGGGTGTGCTGGGTCGCCATCCCCTCGTCATCGACGTTGATGGAGCCCCAGGCGTTGCCCTGCAAGCCCTCGTCCACCGCGCTGACCGCGGGGTTGGCGATGAGCTGGCCCATCTTGTCGTGGAACACGGATGCCTTCTTGGCCACCGAGGTGGTCTCCAGCAGGTGACCGCACGCCTCGTGGAAGATGACGCCGCCAAAGCCGCTCTCCATGATGACCGGCAGCTTGCCGCTCGGGCAGGGGGCGGCTCCCAGTTTCACCAGTGCCTGGCGGGTGGCGGTGAGAGCCAGCTCGCGGGGATCGATGCTCTCGGCATGCTCCCATCCCTTCATGGCACCGGGGGCTTCATAACCTACGCTCTGCTCGCCCCCGTCCAGGGCGATGGTCTGGGCCATGATGCGGTTGTAGTGGCGGCGATCGCTCACCTGCACCCCTTCGCTGTTGAAGATCTCCACCTCCTGCTCCCAGCCGAGCACGTTGCCCGAGAACTGGCTCACCTTGTCGCTCTCGGCGCGGGCCGCAGCGTCCATGGCATGCAGGTAGGCGATCTTCTGCTCCAGCAGCTTGTCGGCCGACAGCGGCAGAGCGATCGGGTTGCGGTCGGTCAGGCGGGTGAAGTCAAAGGCAGTGGCGGTGACCACGGGGTCACGCCTGTCCTTGGCCGCCAGCAGGGTAACGATGCGCAAGAGCTCGTTGCGATCGGCCAGGTTGGTGTAGCCGTAGAGCACCTTGTGGCCGTAGCACAGGCGAACGCCGATACCGAAGTCGAGACCACCGCTGATGTTCTCTATCTGGCTGGAGAGCAGGCTGAGCTGGCTGCGGCGCTTGCGCTCCACAAACAGCTCGGCGAAATCGGCCCCGAGTGCCAGCGCGTGATCGAGCACGTCGCGGGCGATGGCGGGGGCCAACAGGGAGAATGAAGTCATAGAATATCCTTTTCTGGTCTGTCCGTTTGCTTCCGACACCCGGCGTTGTGTTGTTATGGGGTGTCGACCTCATTGTTGCAGACCAGAAGCAAAAAGTCGCTATAGCGTCAGCCGATGATACCGAACGAGAAAATCGGTGCGATTTATGCGCCCGGCAGCCCGAGCGCAGGCTACCGACAGGGGAGGTTGGCGCCGCTCATGGCGCTCGCTTGATATGAGGTCGACCCACTGCTCGATGCGGGTCGATCTGGTCGTCCATTGGCTGGCGTCGTCGAACATCCAGGCGATCAAGGTCAGAGCAGTTCGTGGATCTCGCTCAGGATCTGGTGGACCCACTGCTCGATACGGGGTCGGTCTGGTCGCCCATTGGCTGGCGTCGTCGAACATCCAGGCGGCCAGGGTCAGAGCAGTTCGTGGATCTCGCTCAGGATCTGGTCGACCCACTGCTCGATACGGGATTCGGTCTGGTCGTACTGGTTGGCGTCATCGAGGGCCAGCCCGACGAAGTGGCGGCCATCGTCGATGAGCGCCTTGGAGGCGTCAAACTCGTACCCCTCGTTGGGCCAGTAGCCCACCAGCTTGACCTCCTTGGGGACCAGCTGATCGTGCAGCAGGCCGAGGGCATCCTGATACCACTCCCCATAGCCAAGCTGATCGCCCATGCCAAACAGGGCGATGATGCGTCCCTCCAGATGCAGGTCGGCGATGTCTTCCCAGCGGGATTCCCAGTCCTCCTGCAGCTCGCCGAAGTCCCAGGTGGAGATGCCCAGGATCAGGATGTCGTACTCCTGCATGCGGGCGAGGGGCACATCCTTGATGTTGTGGAGATCGACCAGCTCGGGGCCGATGAGGGCGCGGATCTTCTCGGCGGCCATCTCGGTGTAGCAGGTGGTGGAGCCATAAAACAAACCTATCTTCATCGCTCTTCTCTTGATCGCAGTCGGCAAGGGGCGTGACCGGCACAGCGGCGCCCGGGGGGAGGGCGCCAGTCTAGCAGATTGCGCCGGGCTCTTCACCGCCTGAGGGGATGTGCAGCCTTGCCTTGCGGCCCGGGTGGGTCGGCACGTTACAATGGCGACCTGTTTCCCTGAGCGCGGCGCACCATGAGCAAAGCAGAATCCCATCCCCTGATCGAGCCGTTTCTCGACGCCCTCTGGCTGGAGCGGGGGCTCTCCGACAACACGGTCAGCTCCTATCGCACCGACCTGGAAAAATTTGCCCTCTGGCTCGATGAGCAAGGCGGTTCCCTGCTGCTGGCGGGGCTGGACGACATCCAGCACTACCTCGCCTGGCGGGTGGACCATCAGTTCGCGGCCAGCAGCACGGCCCGTTTCCTCTCGGCCCTGCGCCGCTTCTACCAGTACCTCAATCGCGAGAAGCTGCGCAGCGACGATCCCACCGTGCTGCTGGAGGGGCCAAAGCTCCCCAAAAAACTGCCATCGGATCTGAGCGAAGCCGAGGTGGAGGCGCTGCTGCAAGCGCCCCTGGTGGACGACCCGCTGGAGCTGCGGGACAAGGCAATGCTTGAGCTGCTCTACGCCACCGGGCTGCGGGTGTCCGAGCTGGTGGGGCTGACCGCCGAACACGTCAGCCTGCGCCAGGGGCTGGTGCGGGTGGTGGGCAAGGGCAACAAGGAGCGCCTGGTGCCCATGGGGGAGGAGGCGGTGCACTGGCTGGAGCGCTACTACCGGGAGGGGCGCACCCTGCTGCTGGGTGGCACCAGCTCGGACGTGGTGTTCCCCTCCAAGCGGGCCCGGATGATGACCCGCCAGACCTTTTGGCACCGCATCAAGCTCTATGCCCTGAGAGCCGGCATCAGGGGGGAACTCTCCCCCCACACCCTGCGTCACGCCTTCGCCACCCACCTGCTCAATCACGGCGCCGATCTGCGAGTGGTGCAGATGCTGCTGGGCCACGCGGATCTCTCCACCACCCAGATTTATACCCACGTGGCCAACGAGCGGCTCAAGGCACTGCACGGCCAGCACCACCCCAGAGCCTGATCGCCTCACCTGCCTTGCAACAAAAAACCGCCCGAAGGCGGTTTTTTTTCAGCACACGACAGGGAGGAAACGGTTATTTCCCCTGCTGGGATTTCAGCAAGTCGCGGATCTCGGTCAGCAGCTCCTGATCCTTGGTGGGGCCGGCCGGGGCAGCGGCTTCCTCTTCCTGCTTCTTCTTCAGGGTGTTGATGGCCTTGAGCCCCATGAAGATGGCGAAGGAGATGATCAGGAAGTCGATACAGGTCTGGATGAACTTGCCGTAGGCGATGACCACGGCAGGGGCATCCCCTTCGGCGGCCTTCAGGGTCACGGCGAGATCGCTGAAATCCACGCCCCCCAGGATCAGCCCGATGGGGGGCATGATCACGTCTCCCACGAAGGAGGAGACAATCTTGCCAAAGGCGGCACCTATGATGATACCGACCGCCATGTCGATCACATTGCCCCTGGATGCAAAGGCCTTGAACTCTTGAATCAGACTCATTTTTCCCCCTAGAAATGGACGACGTGCCACCTGAGCGTACGTCGATTTGAATAATAAAACATCAGCAAAACAGAGGGATGACTAAAGATGTCTCCCGTCGTCCTGATTAGCTTGCGGGGCTCAAGCCCGATTGGCAACCTGTCATCCCGTGATTTTTTCTTGCGGACGTTATTAATCGATCACTAATTAAGGTCTTTGGGAGAGGGAATTGTCTGGGTTACCTTATGAGACCCTTCAATCATGCCAAGTGAATGAGCTGATGCGATATTTACTGCTGGGAATGATGCTGCTGTGCGCTTTTGCGGCCAGCGCGGGGATGGACCCCCATGTGTTGAAACAGACCATAGAGCAGCGCCTCGGTGTGCAGGTCTACCTGGTGGACGAGACCCCCATGCCGGGCCTCTATCTGCTGGGCACGGCCCAGGGACTGCTCTACAGCGATGCCAGGGGAGACTATGTGCTGCAGGGCTCCATGCTGGATCTGGCCCACGACATGAGAAACCTCACCCGGCTCAGCCAGCAGCAGCAACGCAGGTTGGCGCTCTCCCAGATAGGGGAGGCCCGGCTCTGGCTCAAGGCCACCCCTGAACGCCACCGCCTCACCCTGTTTACCGATCTCGCCTGCGGTCCTTGCCGCATCGCGCTGGAGGAATTGCCCCGCTTGCAGGCGAGGGGCGTGAGCGTGCAACTGCTGCCTGCGCCTGTCGCCGCCTCGGATCAGGCTAGCTGGTGCGATCCCGGGCTGCTGCGCGAACTCAACTTCAGCGATCGTTTGCCTGAGAGCGGCTGTAATGCGATCCTTGCCCATCATATCGGCCTGAGCCAATGGCTCGGGATCAAGGCGTCACCGAGCTGGGTCCTGCCAAATGGCGACCTGGTGCGCGGTTACCAGAGCCCTGAACAACTGCTCAAGATACTGGATCACATCAATGCCCCTGCTAATCCGTCGTCGTCCGCGCGTGGATGATTCCCATCTGCCCGCCACCCTGCACCCGCTGCTTCGCCAGATCTTCGCCAGCCGCGGGGTCGAAGACCCTGCCCTGCTGGAGCGCAGCGCCAACCAGCTGCTGCCGCCCCAACGTCTGTTCGGCATGGCGCAGGCGGTGCCGCTGCTGGCCGAGGCGCTGACGGCGCAAAAACGCATTCTCATCGTCGGTGACTTTGACTGCGACGGCGCCACCAGCTCGGCCCTGTGCGTGCTGGCTTTGCGCGCCATGGGTGGTCGTCACATCGATTTTCTGGTGCCCAACCGCTTCGAGTTCGGCTATGGCCTCACCCCGGAGATCGTCGAGCTGGCGGTGGCCCGTGGCGCCGAGTTCCTGATCACGGTGGACAACGGCATCTCCAGCATCGCAGGGGTGGCGGCGGCCAAGGCGGCAGGCATGCAGGTACTGGTTACCGATCACCATTTGCCGGGTCAGGAGCTGCCTGACGCTGACGCGATAGTGAACCCCAACCAGCATGGCTGCGACTTCCCCTCCAAGTCCCTGGCCGGGGTCGGGGTCGCCTTCTATCTGATGGCGGCCCTCAACACCCATCTGCGACAGAGCGGCTGGTATGAGCGCCAGGGGCTGCGCGCCCCCAACGTGGCGGATTACCTGGATCTGGTGGCCCTCGGCACCGTGGCCGACGTGGTGGCGCTGGATGGCAACAACCGCATCCTGGTTCATCAGGGTTTGCAGCGGATCCGGGCCGGCCGTTGTCGCCCCGGCATCCAGGCGCTGGTGGATGTGTCGGGCCGCGACGGTCGTCGCCTGTGCGCTGCCGATCTCGGCTTTGCGCTGGGGCCGCGCCTCAACGCGGTGGGCCGGCTCGATGACATGTCCCTCGGGGTCGCCTGTCTGCTCTGTGACGACATCAACCTGGCGCGCCAGTTCGCCTCCGAAATGGACAGCCTCAACCAGGAGCGCAAGGAGATCGAGCAGGGGATGCAGCAGGAGGCGCTCGCCACTTTGGAGCAGATCCGTTTTCGTGACGGCGAGGTGCCCTCCGGCATCGTGCTGCACCGAAACGAGTGGCATCAGGGGGTGGTGGGGCTGGTGGCCTCCAAGGTGAAGGAGAAGTACTACCGCCCGGTCATCGCCTTTGCCGAGAGCAGCGAGACCGAGCTCAAGGGATCCGGGCGCTCCATCCCGGGGGTGCACCTGCGCGATGCGCTGGAACTGCTCGATACCCGCCACCCCGGCTTGATGGGCAAGTTTGGCGGCCACGCCATGGCGGCCGGGTTGACCCTGCCCAAGGCCAATATCGAGGCCTTCGGACGGGCTTTTGAGGCGGTCATCGGCGAGCTGGTGACCCCTGAGCTCTTGACCGGGGTGCTGCTCACCGATGGCGAACTGCTGCCGGACGAGCTCACCCTCGAGCTGGCGGAGCTTATTCGCGCCTCCGGCCCCTGGGGTCAGGCCTTCCCCGAGCCGCTGTTTGACGGCGAGTTCGTGCTGGTGCAGCAGCGGCTGGTGGGGGAGAAGCACCTCAAGATGATGCTGACCACGGATTCCGGCCACGCGGTGGATGCCATCGCCTTTGGCGTCGACTTGCAGCGCTGGCCCGATGCTTCGGTGAAGCGGGTGCGGCTGGTCTACCGGCTCGACGTCAACGAGTGGCGTGGCAACCGCAGCGTGCAGTTGTTGGTGGAGCATCTGGAAGCCGCCGGCCTCTGATCCCGCGAGTCTCTCTTGCTGTCGATGACGGCCACCTCAGGGTGGCCGTTTTTTTATGGTGTGAACCCGGATGTTGTCGTTGACCCGTCTATTGCTTCACAGTTTAAGCTTCCTTTCATCGGGTCACGGACCCCTCAGCGAGTGGTTGTCATGAAAATATCCGAACTGGCCCGGCGCTGCGGCCTGGCCCGCTCCACCCTGCTCTATTACGAGAAGCTGGGGGTGATTGCGGGCACAAGGGGCGCCAACGGCTATCGCCACTACGACGATGACGATCTGCAGCGGCTGCGGATGGTACAGGCCCTGCAGGCCGGCGGGCTCAGCCTCAAGCAGTGCCTCGCCTGTCTGGCGGGCGAGCTGGAGCAGGCAACGCTGGAAACCCGGGTCAGGGAGCTGGATGAAGAGCTGGCGCGGATGCAACGCGCCCGGGATCTGCTGGCGGATCTCGCCGGTTTGCGTGCGCACTCCGGCGACGAGTTCAAGGCCTGGCAGCGGCAACTGCAGCATCAAGCCCCGCAGGCTTACTTTGCCTGGGTGATGAAGCAGGGATTCAGTGAAAAAGCGCGTTACCACCTGCAGTGGCTCAGCAAAGACATGAATGAACATGAGCGCTACATCCGGGATTTCAAGCTGCTGCTGGATGGCATGAGCTATTGGGGGCCGGGCGATAGCCTCTTCACCCAGCAGCAATTTGCCGCGCTGCCCAGCCAGCCTCGCCGGATCCTCGACATGGGCTGTGGGCGCGGCGCCGCCACTCTGGCGCTGGCACAGGTGACGGACGCCACCATCGTGGCCATCGATCTGGACGAGGAGGCGCTGGCCGCCGTGGCGAGATCGGCCAGCGCGGCGGGGCTGAGTCAGGTCACTACTCTGTGCGCCAACATGGCGGCGCTGCCGGCAGATCTTGCCCCCGCCGATCTCATCTGGGCCGAGGGGAGCGCGTACACCATAGGGGTGGCCAATGCGCTCAAAGCCTGGCGGGCGTACCTTGCCGATCCTAATGCCTGCCTGGTGCTGAGCGACCTGGTGTGGCTGACGGACACGCCCCCAGAGGAGGCGCTGGCGTTCTGGCAGCGGGATTATCCCGCCATGCAGACCCTGGCGGGCCTGCTCAAAGCGGTGCAGGAGGCGGGTTATCGCTGCCTGTGGCACACCGAGTTGCCGCAAAGGGCCTGGCACAACTATCTGGATCCCATCGAGCGCAATCTGGCGCGCCACAGTGCCGAGCTGGGGGATAGCCCAGCCTGGCAGGACTTGAGCCGGGAAGTGGCCATCCACCGCCAATACCTGGGCAGCTACGGCTATGTGATCTGCTGCCTGCAGGCAGTCTGATCAGGCCATCCATTGCAAGATAACAAACGGAGAAAACCAATGAACATCATCATTCGGCCCGAAGCAGGCGCCGATCACGACGCCATTGAAGCGCTGACCGTGGCCGCGTTCCTCAATGCCCCCCATACCGATCACAACGAGCAGTTGATCGTGCGTGACCTGCGCCAGGCCGGGGCACTCAGCCTGTCGCTGGTGGCGGAGCTGGCGGGGCAAGTGGTCGGCCACCTCTGCTTCTCGCCGGTCACCATCAGCGATGGCAGCCCGCACTGGTATGGCCTTGGCCCCATTTCCGTCTCCCCTGCGCTTCAGGGCAGGGGGCTGGGGTCACGGCTGATGGACGCGGGTCTGGCCGAGCTCAAGGGGATGGGAGCGGCCGGCTGCGTGGTGCTGGGGGATCCCGGCTTCTACGGCCGTTTTGGTTTCGTGTCCGAGCCGGGGTTGACGCTGCCCGGCGTGCCGCCCGAGTACTTCATGACCCGCTCGTTCGGCGCTGCCATGCCCAGTGGTGAAGTGCGCTATCACCCGGCCTTCGAGCAGGGGTGAGCCCTCACCTTGAGGAAGATGCAAGTCGCTTTCTCAAGGTGGTGCAACCTTGCCGGTTTTAGGGAATGGGGCGGTGTTTAATATCGCTCCTGTTAATATCTCATGGTGGAAAATGCAATAAGTGACGGTATTGTGATATATTCCACCTGTAATTTTTCTTGACGGACAGCCCCCTTGTCATCCTCTCGCCGCCCCTCGTCATGGCCGATGGTGCTTGCCATCGCCTGCCTTCTCTGGCTTGCCGCTGCGGCGGCGGCAGGGGTCGTTGCAACTAGGGGAATGGAGACGCAAGGGCAGGAGCGGCCGATGCTGTTCCATGAGCCAGCGAACCCGGGGCTTGCCGACAACGTCAGCCTGCCGCCCGCCTCCCAGTGGCGGCTCGGTTTCGAGCAGGGACGGCGACTGGAAGGGGCTGCTCATGCCGAGCTCTACCAGATGCTGCTGGCCTGGTTCCAGCACGAGATCCTCGGCCTGCTCTGCGGCCTGCTGTTTTTCCTGCCTCTCATCTATCTCAGGCAGCGGCCCGACTACTTCGGCGCTCTGCACACACGGCGGCTTCGCTGCCACCACCTGCAATATCGCTTCTGCCAGGGCGACTAGGTTCACCAGCCGGGCGCCCGCCCGTTTGATCCCCGTCATTGAGTACCGCTGACCGGGCTGCTCGGCAGTCTGGCGGCTGCCGTGGTCATTACCGGGTGCTGCGCCAGCTCTCTCTGTAAACGTCATCCGTGACGTCATCTTCGCGACTGGCCGTTGGCCGGGCGCGGACGTGCTCTTATTGCAACCAAGTGGTGAACTCATTCATGGACTATTACGTCAATCTCTTCATCCAGTCGATTTTTGTGGAAAACCTGGCGCTGGCCTTCTTCCTTGGCATGTGCACCTTCCTGGCCGTTTCCAAGAACATCAACACCGCCTTCGGTTTGGGCATGACGGTGCTGGTGGTCATGGTGATCGCCATCCCCCTCAACAACCTGATCTACCGCCATATCCTGCGTCCCGAGAGTACCTTCCTCGGGGAGTTTGATCTGGGCTTTCTCGATTTCATCGTCTACATCGGGGTGCTGGCGGCGCTGGTGCAGGTGATGGAGATGGTGCTCGACAAACATTTCCCGGCGCTCCATCACGCGCTCGGCATCTACCTGCCGCTGCTGACGGTGCACTGCGCCATCTTCGGCGGGGTGATGTTCATGGCCCAGCGGGATTACGACTTCATCGAATCCGTGGTCTACGGGGCGGGCTCAGGGCTGGGCTGGCTGCTGGCCATCGTCGCCATTGCGGGGTTGCGCCAGAAGATGAAGTATTCGGATGTGCCCGAGGGGCTGCGGGATATCGGCATTACCTTCATCGTGGCCGGGCTGATGTCCCTCGGCTTCATGTCCTTTTCCGGCATCTCGCTCTGAGCCATGGGCCGGGTGGTGGCCCAATGAAGGTGCTCAATCCAGACGCTTTGCCATGTTGTAGCCGGTGATGGTGAAGCCCAGCGCCTGATAGAGCGCCAGTGCCCTCGGGTTGTCATGGGCCACCCTCAGCTTGATCTGGTGGATGCCTAGGGGGGCGAGCTGCGCCTCCAGGGCGGCCATGGCTGCCTTGCCGAGGCCGCGACCACGATGGGGCGGTGTCACATAGAAGTCGTAGATGAAGGTGGTGCCGGCGGCGCCGTCGATGGCGTGCCAGAGATAGCCCAGAGGCTCGCTCGGCGCGTTCGAGGCTTCAGGTACCATGGCGAGCAGGTGATGACCCGGGGTGGCGACACCCAGTGGCAGGAGCTGCTGCAACGAGGTGTCGGCCTGACGGTGGGCGTCAGGCTGCGCCATCCCGTGGTTGCTGGCAAGATCCTGGGCGTAATCCTCGATGAAGTAGTCGCGATAGGCGGGAAAGTCTGCGTCACGCAGGGGGATCAGGCGAACGGTGAGAGTCGGCATCCGGCACAGCACTCCAGAGAAGGGGAGTGGCCACGTTACGCCAGAACGGCGCCAATCACAAAGGGACAACCGCTGCCTGCGAGGTGACGGCGATAAAAAAAGAGCGCCCAGGGGCGCTCTTTTTTCTGCCAGCAGGAAAAGAGGCTTATTTGACCTCTTCCCCCTTGGCTTGCAGGTCCGCGTGGTAGGAGGAACGCACGAAGGGACCGCAGGCGGCGTGGCTGAAGCCGAGATCCATGGCCACATCTTTGAGTTCGTCGAACTCTGCGGGCGGCACATAACGCTTCACCGGCAGGTGGTGGCGGCTCGGTTGCAGATACTGGCCCAGGGTCAGCATGTTGACGCCGTGCTCGCGCAAGTCCTTGAGCACCTCGACGATCTCCTCGTTGGTCTCGCCAAGGCCCATCATCAGACCGGACTTGGTCGGCACGTGGGGGTGCATCTCCTTGATGCGGCGCAGCAGCTCCAGGGACCACTTGTAGTCGGCGCCCGGACGGGCAACCCGGTACATGCGCGGGGCGGTTTCCAGGTTGTGGTTGAAGACGTCAGGCGGGGTCTCGCGGAACACCTCCAGCGCCTGCTCCATCCGGCCACGGAAGTCCGGGGTCAGGATCTCGATACGGGTCTGGGGGCTGTGCTTGCGGATCTCGCGGATGCAGTCGGCGAAGTGCTGGGCACCGCCGTCCCGCAGATCGTCGCGGTCCACCGAGGTGATCACCACGTACTTGAGGTTCATCTCCTTGATGGTGAGTGCCAGCTTCTTCGGTTCCTCCGGATCCAGCGGCAACGGACGGCCGTGGGCCACGTCGCAGAAGGGGCATCGGCGGGTACAGATGGCGCCCATGATCATGAAGGTCGCGGTGCCGTGGTTGAAGCACTCCGCCAGGTTGGGGCAGGAAGCCTCTTCACACACAGAGTGCAGCTTGTTTTTGCGCAGGGTGCTCTTGATGTGCTCGATCTTCTGGCTCGACGGCGGCAGCTTGATCCGCATCCACTCCGGCTTGCGCAGCACTTCCTCGTTGGGATCCGGCATGAATTTCACCGGGATCAGGGCCATCTTGTCGCCATCGCGCAGCTTGACGCCCGGCTCCATACGAACGGGTTTGCTCATGATTCACTCTCGGTGTTTGTTATTGTCTGGTTGACGGTCACCAGGGGCCTTGCGGCTCCCTCGTGACCACGGGGCATGGGGTTGCTCATGCCGCCTCTTCGGTATTCGTGATCTCTTGGTAGCCAATCAGGCGGGCCAGCTCCGTCACCAGCAGGGACTGTGCCTCGGCGACGCTCTGCGGGCCGCCCAGGGCGCTGGTCTGGGTCATGGCCATGCCCGCATAGCCGCACGGATTGATGCGCAGGAAGGGAGTCATGTCCATGTTGACGTTGAGGGCCAACCCGTGGAACGAGCACCCCTTGCGAATGCGCAAACCCAGGGACGCCAGCTTGGCTTCCATACCCAGATCGCTCTTCACGTAGACGCCCGGGGCATCGGCCTTGGCGTAGGCCTCGATATTGCTTTTGGCGAGCGTGTTGATGATGGCGGTTTCGAGGCAGGTCACCAGCTCCCGTACAGAGAGCTTGCTGCGGCGCACATCCACCAGCACGTAGAGCACCAGCTGGCCCGGGCCGTGATAGGTCACCTGGCCGCCGCGATCACTCTGCACCACCGGGATGTTGCCGGGGGCGAGCAGGTGTTCGGCCTTGCCGGCCTGACCCTGGGTGTAGACGGGGTCATGCTCCACCACCCAGAACTCGTCCGGGGTGTCGGGGGTGCGATTGTCGGTGAACGCCTTCATGGCGTCCCACACCGGCTGGTAGGGGCGACGGCCCAGCTGTCTGACGAGCAGTTGGCCGGCTGACGGTTGTGGCTCGGCGGGCGTTTCGAGTGACATCTTTCCTCACTGGCGGCGCGGTGTCGGTACGGTCGCCGCTGCGACCGGGCGGCAAATAATCAGTCGCCCCGGTGGCGGGGCGAGAGAGGCAACTTACAGGACGTAACGAACCAGCTCGATCTTGCCAAGGGCGGTATACATGGCCTCGATGTGTTCCTTGCTCTGGGCGGTGACCGTCACCCGTACCGAGTGATAGTTGCCCTTGGAGCTAGGTTGAACGGTCGGGCTGTAGGTGCCGGGAGCATGTTGCTGCAGCACTTCCACCACCATGTCGGGCAGGGCGGGATCGGCCACGCCAAGCACCTTGAACGGGAACTTGCAGGGGAACTCCAGCAGTTCATCAAACTTGGTATTCATCTACTTCACCTTTCTGGGTCGCCGGGAAGCGACGTCATCTTTACGTCTTTGAGGGCCGCCGAAACGGTCCCCTCATCTGCCCCCAGGGGGCAGTTCCCAGTCTATATGGGCATGAGCCGCCTCGGGATCAAGACCCGGCGGTGTGGCAAGACGTGGAAATGCTGCTTTTTACCACAAATCGTCAGTCGGCGGAACCTGCAGATTACAGGGTTATTGACTGGACAGACCGCAAAAGACAGCAGCGGCGCCTGTTGGCACCGCTGCTTGAGGAAGGGTCTGTTACTTGAACCAGCTGGAGACCAGCATCACCAGGTAATCCCACAGGCGGCTCATCAGGCCACCTTCCTGCACCTCTTCCAGGGCAACCAGGGGAACCTGCTTGATCTCCTTGTCCCCTTGCTTGAGGTACACGGTGCCGACGCGCTGGCCCTTGGCCAGGGGCGCCTTCAGCTCGCTCTCCAGCTGGAAGTCCGCCTTGAGGTTATTGCCCTGGCCACGGGTGACCAGCACGGAGACGTCCTTGTCGACCCCCAGCTTCACTTCAGACTTGTCGCCCATCCAGATCTTCTGGGTGACCAGTTCGGTGCCCGCCTTGTAGGGGGTCAGGCTCTGGAAGAAGCGGAAGCCGTAGGTGAGCAGCTTCTTGCTCTCGGCGGCGCGGGAAGCCTCGCTATTGGCCCCCATGACCACGGCGATCAGGCGCATGCCTTCGTTGTTGGTGGCGGAAGAGACCAGGTTGTAGCCGACCTGGCTGACGTGACCTGTCTTGATGCCGTCAACCTGCAGGGATTGGTCCCACAGCAGGCGGTTGCGGTTGTGCTGGGTGATGCCGTTGAACACGAAGGACTTCTGGGAGTAGATCTTGTACTCCTCCGGCTGATCGTGGATCAGGGCCTGACCCAGGCGGGCCATGTCGCGGGCGGTACTGTAGTGGCCCTCTTCATCCAGGCCGTGGGGGTTCTTGAACTGGGAGTCCTTCATGCCGAGCTTGGCGGCCCAGGCGTTCATCAGGCTGGCGAAGGAGTCGGTGCTGCCCGCCAGGTGCTCGGCCATGGCGACGCAGGCGTCGTTGCCGGACTGGATGATGATGCCCTTGTTGAGATCATCGACGGAGACCTGCTTGCCCACCTCGATGAACATCTTGGAGGAGTCGGAGTAGTTCTTGGACCAGGCGTTCTGGCTGATGGTCACCATGTCGGTGCCCTTGATGTTCCCCTTGTGCAGCTCGTCGCCGACGATGTAGGAGGTCATCATCTTGGTCAGGCTGGCGGGTGGCAGACGCTCGTCGGCGTTCTGCTCGGCCAGCACCTGGCCGGAGAAGTAGTCGATCAGGATGTGGGCCTTGGCGGAGATCTCGGGCGCGGCAGGCACCACCATGGGGGCGCTGTTCAAAGTGGGGACCGGCTGGGCACTCGGCAGGGCCGAATCCGGGGTCGGAACAGGCTGGTTGGCCTGAGCGGTGGCGCTTAACAGGGAGGCCAGAATAACGGAGCGGGCAAATTTGGACATCTTGAAATTCCTGGTGCCTGGATGGGTTGTACCCAAGTTGAAAAAAAGCGGGCCCCACTATACCAGATGTGCGTGTCGGTCATAGTCCGAGATGCGACCTGGACGGGATTTTATGGGATGGTCCCCGACCTCGCGTCGTATCCCGGCGCGAGGTCGGGGCGGGTATCAGGGCACGATGAAGGCCTGCTCCAACCCACCCTGGCGGATCTGCTCGAGCAGGGGGGCCTGCTTGTCGCTGGCCACGGGTCCGAGCAGGACGCGGAAGACGGCGCCATGTGCCACCACCTGGTACGGCACGCCATAGCGCTGGGTCATCACCTTGCCCATGGCCTCGGCCCGCGCCTGCGAGCCGCTGGCGAGCACCTGGATCATCTTGCCCTGGGTCGCACCGGCCTTGGGAGGGGAGACGGTGGTGGTTGCCGTGGCGGCAGGAGCAGGCGCGGCCTTGGCCGGTGTACTGGGGGCCGGCGTCTCGTTCGCGAAGGAATTGGCTGCTGGCGCCGCAGGCTCCATGGGCGTCATCGGGGTCATGGGCACCATCTCTACCATCTGATCCGGCTGATCGGTGATGAGTTCGAGGCGCACCCGGGCCTCACCCCCTTCCACCATCTCCAGCTGCGCGGCGGCGGCGTGGGAGAGATCTATGAGGCGATCGCTGCCGAAGGGGCCGCGATCATTGACGCGTACTATGGTCTCCAGACCGTTGTCCAGATTGGTGACCCGCACGTAGCTTGGCAGGGGCAGGTTGCGGTGGGCGGCGCTGAACAGGGTGCTGTCCTGCACGTCGCCGTTGGCAGTCTTGTTGCCGTCCAGATCCCGGGAGAGCCAGCTGGCAGTGCCTTCCTCGCTGTAGTGCTTGATGTCGCGCCACACCTCAAACTTCTGCTTGCCGATCCAGTAGTCCCGGTTGCCGCTCTCGCTCATGGGTTCGGGGCGGGGAATGGCGCCGGTCGCCTGGGGGATCTCGATGACCTGGGGCTTCTCCTGGGGGACGGGCTCCGGGGGCAGCGGCTGGGGTTCGGGTTGGCTGCTACAGGCGGCCAGCAACAAGGTCAGGCTGAGGGGAAGAAGTTTGTGGCTGTAATGCATAAGCGTCCTGGATTGCTTGACTGAGTTGATGCACCGCCATCGCATAGAGAGGGCTGCGATTGTAGCGGGTGATCACGTAAAAATTGTGGCGCGCGACCCAGTATTCCGGTCCTTCGGCCTGCTCCATCGCCAGCAGTTTTACCGGCGTCTCGGGTGACGGCGGTGTGGCGACTTCAATGCCCGCAGCGGCCAGCTCTGCCCAGCGGTGTCTTAGCTCGGGCTCGGGTGCAAGCAGGGTACCTACTGGCGCCAATCCGATCAAGGCGGGCTCCACCACCGGCTCGCCCCAGCGCCAGTGGTGCAGGGCGAAGTAGTTGGCCACGCTGCCGATGGCATCTGCCGGGTTGGCGAAGAGATCCCGCTTGCCGTCTCCGTCGAAGTCGACCGCGTAGTGGCGGTAGCTGGAGGGCATGAACTGGCCCATGCCCATGGCGCCGGCATAGGAGCCCTTGAGGGTGGTGAGCGGCCACTTCTCTTCCCGGGCAAGCAGCACCAGCTGGGCAAACTCCTTGGCGAAGAAATCCGCCCGTTCGGGGTAGTGGAATCCCAGGGTGTAAAGGCTGTCGAGCACCGGATGGCGCCCCATCTGTCGACCGTAAAAGGTCTCGATGCCGATGATGGCGACGATGAGGGAGGCGGGGACCTGGTAGGTCTGCTCGGCCCGTGCCAGGGTGGCGGCATGGCGCTGCCAGAATCCCACTCCGTCCCGGATGCGCTCCGGGGTGACGAACAGCGGCCTGTAGCGGTGCCAGGGCTTGGCTTCCCAGGGGCGGCGGATGGTGTCCAGCACCTCCTGGCGCAGGCTGGCCTGGGCGGCGGCGGCCTGCAACTCTGCCAGCGGCACCTGCTGCTGCTCGGCCAGCAGGCTGAGCCGGGCCGGCGAGACGGCAGCACCCGCCATCAGGGTGCACAGAGATAGAGCCAGCCAGCCGAGCCGCATCAGGCGAGCAGCCGCCTGTGGGTCTGGATGGACATCAGAACGCCGAAGCCCGCCATCAGGGTTACCATGGAGGTGCCGCCGTAGCTCACCAGTGGCAGGGGAACCCCTACCACTGGCAGGATGCCGCTTACCATGCCCATGTTGACGAACACATAGACGAAGAAGGTCAGGGTCAGGGCGCCCCCCAGCAGGCGTTCGAAGCTGTTCTGGGCCTGCATGGAGATAAACAGGCAGCGGCTGATGATGTAGAGGTAGATGACCAGCAAGAGGGCCACTCCCACCAGACCGAACTCCTCGCTGAAGACGGCGAAGATGAAGTCGGTGTGGCGCTCTGGCAGGAATTCGAGCTGGGACTGGGTGCCTTGCAGCCACCCCTTGCCGAACACGCCGCCGGAGCCGATCGCAATCTTGGACTGGATGATGTGATAGCCGCGACCGAGGGGGTCCTTCTCCGGGTCCAGCAGCATTAGCACCCGCTGGCGCTGGTAGTCGTGCATCAGGAAGAACCAGAGTACCGGCATGAAGGCGCAGATGAGCAAGACCGCGAGCCCGATGAGCCACCAGCTGATCCCCGCCAGGAAGATGACGAAGAAGCCGGAAGCGGCCACCAGGATGGAGGTGCCGAGATCGGGTTGGGCCGCGATCAGCAGGGTGGGCAGCAGCACCATCACCAGGGCGATCATCACATGGCTGAACTTTGGCGGCAGGGAGTGCCGGCTGAGCCAGGCGGCCACCATGATGGGCATGGAGAGTTTCATCACCTCGGAGGGCTGGAACTTCATGAAGCCGAGATCGAGCCAGCGCTGGGCCCCCTTGCCGATATGGCCGAACACGTCCACCGCGATGAGCAGCAGCACCACCACCGCAAACAGGGGCACCGACCAGCGGGCATAGAGGGAGGGCGGCAGCTGGGCCATGCCGATCATCAGACCGAAGGCCAGGGCGCCGCGCACCAGCTGGCGCACGATGGAGTCGAGATCCTGGCCCGAGGCGGAGTAGAGCACCACCATGGAGAGGGCCATCAGGGTCAGCAGGCCGAGCAGCAGCGGCAGGTCGATGTGCAGCTTGTACCAGATGCTCTGCTGGCGGGCAGAATTACTCATTGGGAAACGACCTCACTCGGTTGGGACGGCTTTTCCGGTGCCGGTGGCAACTGGGGTTCCGGCGGCAGCAGATAGGCATCCAGCATGTGGCGGGCGACCGGTGCCGCCATGGCGCTGCCGCCCCCGGCGTTCTCCAGCACCAGGGCGACCACCGCCTTGGGTGCCTCGAAGGGGGCGAAGGCGACGAACAGGGCGTTGTCGCGGTGCTCCACCTTGGTGGTGGCCGCGTTGTAGACCTGGTTCTCTTTCAGGCCCACCACCTGGGCGGTGCCGGACTTGCCCGCCGCCTTGTAGGGGGTATTGGCGAAGGCGCGGCGCCCCGTCCCTTCGTGGCCGTTGATGACGCGCCACATGCCGTCCTTGGCCACCTGCCAGTAGGTATCGCTCTTGGCGGCGATGGCCACGTTCGGGTTGATGGGGGCGTTGACCACGCCATCGGAGGAGGCGGTGCTCTTGAGCAGGTGTGGCGTCACGTCGTGACCGTTCTGGGTCAGGATGCTGATGGCCTTGGCGAGCTGGATCGGGGTGGCGCTCCAGTAGCCCTGGCCGATGCCGATGGAGATGGTGTCCCCCTGGTACCAGGGTTGACGCCAGCGGGCCATCTTCCAGTCCCGGGAGGGCATGACGCCCCGGGTCTCTTCATAGAGGTCCACGCCGCTGTACTGGCCGAAGCCGAACTTGGTCATGTAGCTGTTGATCTTGTCGATGCCGACCCGGTAGGCGAGATCGTAGAAATAAGTGTCCGCCGACACTTCGATGGCGCGATAGACGTCGAGCCAGCCGTGGCCCCAGCGGCGCCAGTCCCGGAACTTCTTGGTGGTGCCCGGGATGGAGAAGCTGGGCCCGCCGAAGTAGCGGTAATTGGGGGTGATCGCCCCCTCGTTGAGCCCCATCACCGCCATCATGGGCTTGACGGTGGAGGCGGGGGCATAGATGCCCTGGGTGGTGCGGTTGACCAGCGGCCGGGCGGGATCGTTGAGCAGCGCCGAGTAGTTGGCGCTGGAGATGCCGGTCACGAACAGGTTGGGGTCGTAGCTCGGGCTTGACTCCATGGCCAGGATGGCGCCGGTGTTGGGTTCCATCATCACGATGGCGCCCCGGCGGCCGGCCAGCAGCTCCTGGGCCTTCAACTGCAGGCGGATGTCGATGTTGAGGTAGATGTCCTTGCCGGGCTCGGGGGGCTGGAATTTCAGGGTGCGCACCACCCGGCCGCGGTTGTTCACCTCGACCTCCTGATAGCCCGCCACGCCGTGCAGCTGATCCTCGTAGTACTTCTCCACCCCTTGTTTGCCGATGTCCTTGGTGGCGGCATAGTTGGCGAGCTTCTCCTCCTTCTCGAGGCGCTCCACGTCACGGGTGTTGATCTTGGCCACGTAGCCCAGGGCATGGGTCAGGGTGTCGCCGAACGGGTAGTAGCGCTTGAGGTAGGCCTCGATGCTGGCCCCCGGGTAGTTGTGCTGGTTGACCGAGAAGAGGGCGACCTGGTATTCGGTCAGCTTCTCGAACAGGGGCACGGGCTTGAAGCGGCGCTGACGTTTGACCTCGGCCAGGAACTTCTCCTTGGTCCCCTCCGGCAGGGCCAGCAGGGTGATGAGGTCGTCCGCGGTCTTCTCCAGGTTCTCGGTCTCTTCGGGCACGATCTCCAGGCTGTAGACAGGGCGGTTTTCCGCCAGCAGGACACCGTTGGCGTCGTAGATGAGGCCACGGGGCGGCGCCACCGGTACCACACGGATGCGGTTGTCGTTGGATCGGGTCTGATAAGTTTCGTAAGACTCTACTTGCAGGTAGTAGAGGTTAGCCAGCAGCACCAGCATGAGGGTGACCATGCCGATGTAGGCGACCAAGGTGCGCCGGAAGAACAGACGTCCCTCGGCACTGTGATCGCGCATTTCAATGCGATTCTTCAGCATGCCGTTACCTTGTGGCTGACGTGCGGGTGAGAGAGGAGAAATGCATGCTCAGGGTCGGCATGGGTCACTCTCTGTGATAAGGGTGATTGGTGGTGATGCTCCAGGCGCGATAGAGGCTCTCGGCCACCAGTACCCGCACCAGGGGATGGGGCAGGGTCAGGGGCGAGAGCGACCAGCTCTGCTCCGCAGCAGCCTTGCACTCGGGGGAGAGCCCCTCCGGGCCACCCACCAGCAGCGCCACGTCCCGGCCATCCAGCTTCCAGGCTTCCAGTTGCACGGCGAGCTGCTCCGTGGTCCAGGGCTTGCCCGGAATGTCCAGGGTCACGATACGGGAGCGGCCGGCGGCGGCCAGCATGGCTTCCCCTTCCTTTTGCAGGATGCGGGGAATGTCGGCATTCTTGCCGCGCTTGCCTGCGCCGATCTCGACCAGCTCGAACGGCATGTCTTTGGGGAAGCGGCGACGGTACTCTTCGAAGCCATGCTCTACCCAGGCAGGCATCTTGGTGCCCACGGCAATCAACTGGATCTTCATCTTTGGTTACGCTGTCGCCCTTTATTGCGAATTGACCTGGGCGGCGCCGCTCCAGAGTTTTTCCAGCTGGTAGAAGTCGCGGTACTCATCCTGCATCACGTGGACGATGACCGACCCCATGTCCACCAGCACCCACTCACCGGTGAGTTCCCCCTCCACGCTCAGCAGGTCGAGCCCCGCATGACGGGCCTCACTGGCGAGGTTGTGGGCGATGGCACTGACGTGACGATTGGAGTTGCCGGAGCAGATGATCATGGTGTCCGTGATGCTGGATTTGCCGCGCACATCGAGGGTGATGATGTCGCGGCCTTTCATGTCATCGATCTTGTCGACGATAAAGGCGAGCAATTCTTGGCCTTGCAATGTCTTCTCCTATCTTCCGGCGCCAGAGGGCGGCGGATTATATCATGGTCACTCCCGTTTCCCAGCCTGGCAAAGGGAGCATCGCCCGGGGAGCCGTCCCGTGGGGGAGGGGCCCCTTGACGATCACTATAGTGTGCAACCCGGCCTGGCAATAGTCAGGGCCGGGCCCGGTGCGCCCGGACGTGTCGGCTGACCCGCCTGCGTGGCGCCGTTTACTGCGTTGCCGATGAGCGGTAGAGCCCGTGGCGCCGAATATAGTCAGCGACCGGGTTGGGCAGCAGGTATTTGGGATCCTGGCCTGCCGCGAGCAGGGCACGCAGGCGTGTGGCCGACAGCTCGACGGGCAGGTTGTCACAAAGCCAGACATGACCGTGGCGCTGGCGATGGAGATCCTGAATATCCCGGGTCTGGTGGCGGGCCAGCAGCGCGGCCACCTGGACGGGATAATCCGGTTGCCAGCCTGGGCGGCAGCTCACCACCAGATGGGCGTAATCGAGCAACTCCTGCCAGCGGTGCCAGCCCGGCAGGCCGAGCAGGGAATCCATCCCCATCAAAAAGCAGAGCGGGGTGTCCGGCAGCTCGCTCCTCAACTCGACAAGGGTGTCGATGGTCCAGGAGGGGGTGTCGCGCCTGAGCTCCCGCTCATCCACCACGAATCCCGGGTTGTCCGCCGCAGCGAGCCGGACCATGGCGAGCCGCTGCTCGCTGGAGCAGAGCGGATTGGCCCGGTGGGGCGGGATATGGTTCGGGAGCAGGCGCACCTCGGCCAGACCCAGGGCGTCCCGGGCCTCGATGGCGGGCCTCAGGTGGCCGATGTGAATGGGATCGAAGGTGCCGCCGAGGATCCCGATGGGCGGTGTCAGCATGATTCCGTCTCCAGCAGGGGGAGCGGGGTACCGTCACGAAAGCCGAGGGCGATGGTTTGCAGCATCAACCAGGCCTGCTCGGTGTCGAAATGGCGCTGGGCATGGTCCAGCTGGGCCATCAGTTGCCAGAGTTGCCGGATCTTGGGGAAGGGAAGCCGGGTCAGCGCCTGCTGGATGAGCTGCTGGCGACTCTGCCAGATGCGCAGGCGGCTGAAATGCTCCACCAGGGGCTGTCCGGCGCGGGCGGCCAGCGCCAGCTCGGTGAGCTGCTCCAGTTCGCGGCACAGGGTCCAGGCCAGCATGCCGGGTTCGGTGCCTTCGGCGCGCAGGGCCAGCAGGATGCGCTGGGCCCGGTTCACCTTTCCTTCCAGCAGGGTATCGACGAGCTGGAAGGGAGTGAAGTGGGCGTGGCGGATGATGGTCTCCTGCAGATAGGCGACGCTGATGGGCTGGGGCGGCGAGAGCAGGGTCAGCTTCTCGATCTCCTGGCTCGCGGCCAGCAGGTTGCCCTCGTAGGCGTGGCACATGAAGTTGACCGCATCCGGCAGTGCCTTGAGGCCGAAGCGCTGAAAGCGGGCGCTCATCCAGCGCGGGAAGAAGCGGGGCTCGGGGTGGTTGACCGGCACATAGGTGCCGCTCTGGCTCAGCTTGTCGAACCAGGCCGCCTTCATCTGGGTCTGGTTGAGGCGGGGGCCCGAGAGCACCAGCAGCAGGTCGGGGTGGAGCTGCTTGCCAATGTCGCTGATGCGGGCGGCGAGATCCTTGTCGATCTTGGCGGGCAGCTCCAGCTCGATGATCTGGCGGGCCGAGAACAGGCTCATGGCCTGGCAGGCATCGTAGACCTGGTTCCAGTCCAGCCCCTGTTCCACCACGAAGCTGTGGCGCTCATCGAAGCCCTGTTTGCGTGCCACCTGACGCACGGCGTCGACAGCTTCCAGTTTGAGCAGGGGCTCGTCCCCAAAAATGAGATAGCAGGGCTTGAGCCCTGCCTTGAGATGATCCGCAAACTGCTCGGGATAGACTCTCATCAACACCCTCTCATCAAGATACGCGCATCAGAACTTGACCTGACTGAGCTGGCGAATAACCAGGTTGGCGGCCTGCTCCTGCATCTCCTTGCCCAGCTGCTCCTGCTCGCGGGAGGAGGCGAGTGCCGCATCCGGCTTGTTCAGGAAGCTGCGGTTGAAGGTGATGGGGAAGACCTGGGTCGGTTTTCCCGGCATGACCACGGTGAACTGGGTGCTGTAACTGAGCAGGTATTCGCGGTCCTGGCCGATGGAGTCGACGGAGGCGACCTGGCTGCGGCTACGTACCCCAGCCAGGGTCAGCACCGGGATGCCCTCCTTGTCGGCGAGTTCGACGCCAGCGGCCTTGAGACGGGTGGTGACCAGCCGGTAGAAGTCGCTCTTGTTGTCACCGACCACTTTCATGGTCATCAGCTCGGGGGGAATGGCGGTGCCCCGCATCTGAAAACCGCAGGCCTGCAGCAGCAGTCCTGCCAGCACGATGGCCATCCAGCGCGTGAAGATGGTGCCCATAAAAAATCCTCTTTGCATGAAGGGAAGAGCGGCGGGCGCAGGGCCCGCCGTCATCATCCGTGTGTCGTCAGCCCCTGGCCCAGACCGTCGGCCGCCGCCAGGGGAGGCGTCATCAGTTGGCCACGATGTTGAGCAGTTTGCCCGGCACGTACACGACTTTGCGCACGGTCAGACCGTCGGTGAACTTCTGTACGGACGCATCGGCCATGGCCAGCTTCTCGACGTCGGCCTGGCTTATCTCGGCCGGCACGGTCAGCTTGCCGCGCATCTTGCCGTTGATCTGCACCACCACCAGCTTCTCGGTCTCGACCATGGCCGCTTCGTCAGCCACCGGCCAGGCCGCGACATCGATGTCCCCTTCCTTGCCCAGCATTTTCCACAGCTCGAAGCCGATGTGCGGGGTGATGGGGTAGAGCATGACCACGACCGCTTCCAGCGCTTCCTGCATCAGGGCGCGATCCTGAGCGTCGCTGCCCAGTTTTGCCAGGTTGTTCATCAGCTCCATGATGGCAGCGATGGCGGTGTTGAAGGTCTGACGGCGACCCACGTCGTCGCTCACCTTGGCGATGGTCTTGTGCAGCTCGCGGCGCACGGCTTTCTGGTCGCTGGTGAGGGCGGCGACGTCCAGTGCGGCAACGGCGCCACCGGATACGTGCTCGAAGGTGATGCGCCACAGGCGACGCAGGAAGCGCTGGGCACCTTCCACGCCGGAGTCGGACCACTCCAGGGTCATCTCGGCCGGAGAGGCGAACATCATGAACAGACGGACGGTATCGGCGCCGTAACGCTCCACCATCAGCTGCGGGTCGATGCCGTTGTTCTTGGACTTGGACATCTTGGTCATGCCGGAGTGCATCACTTCACGACCCTCAAGGTCGACAGCCTTGGTGATGCGGCCCTTGTCGTCGCGCTCAACCTTGACGTCGAGGGGGCTGACCCAGACGTTGCCGCCCTTCTCATCCTTGTAGTAGAAGGCGTCGGCCAGCACCATGCCCTGGCAGAGCAGGCGCTTGAACGGCTCGTCGCTGTTCACGAGGCCCGCATCACGCAGCAGCTTGTGGAAGAAGCGGGCATAGAGCAGGTGCATACAGGCGTGCTCGATGCCGCCGATGTATTGATCCACCGGCAGCCAGTGGTTGGCAGCCGCCGGATCCAGCATGCCCTTGTCGTAGTCCGGGGAGCAGTAGCGGGCGTAGTACCAGGAGGACTCCATGAAGGTGTCGAAGGTATCGGTCTCGCGGAACGCTTCCTGGCCGTTGTAGGTGGTCTTTGCCCACTCGGCGTCGGCCTTGATGGGGCTCTGGATACCGTCCATCACCACGTCTTCCGGCAGCAGAACCGGCAGCTGCTCTTCCGGGGTCGGCACCACGGTACCGTCGGCCAGGGTCAGCATGGGGATGGGGGCGCCCCAGTAGCGCTGACGGGAAACCCCCCAGTCGCGCAGACGGTAGTTGACGGTGCGCTTGCCCTTGCCGAGCCCTTCCAGCTTGTTGGCGATGGCATCGAAGGCACCCAGGAAGTCGAGACCGTCGAATTCGCCGGAGTTGAACAGTACGCCCTTCTCGGTATAAGCCGCTTCGCTCACGTCGACGTCGCCATCAACCGGCTTGATGACAGGCTTGATGACAGGCTTGATCTCGAGGCCGTACTTGGTGGCGAATTCGTGGTCACGCAGGTCGTGACCCGGTACTGCCATCACGGCGCCGGTGCCGTAGTTCATCAGCACGAAGTTGGCGACCCAGACGGGCACCTTGCGGCCATCCAGCGGGTGAATGGCGTAGAGGCCGGTGGCCATGCCCTTCTTCTCCATGGTGGCCAGTTCAGCTTCGGCCACCTTGGTGTTCTTGCACTCTTCGATGAAGGCGGCCAGCTCCGGATTGTTCTGGGCTGCTTGCAGCGCCAGCGGGTGACCGGCGGCGATGCCCACATAGGTCACACCCATGAAGGTGTCCGGACGGGTGGTGTAGACCTCGAGGTGCTCGGCCTGACCGTCGATATTGAAGCTGATGTTGACCCCTTCGGAGCGGCCAATCCAGTTGCGCTGCATGGTCTTGACCATTTCCGGCCAGCCTTCCAGATTGTCGATGTCGTTCAGCAGCTCTTCGGCGTAGTCGGTGATCTTGATGAACCACTGAGGGATCTCTTTCTGCTCCACCGGGGTGTCACAGCGCCAGCAGCAGTTGTCCACTACCTGCTCGTTGGCCAGTACGGTCATGTCGTTCGGGCACCAGTTGACGGAAGAGGTCTTCTTGTAGACCAGACCCTTTTCGTAGAGCTTGGTGAAGAACCACTGCTCCCAGCGGTAGTAGTCCGGCTTGCAGGTGGCCAGCTCCCGATCCCAGTCATAGCCCAGACCCAGCATCTTCAGCTGGTTCTTCATGTATTCGATGTTTTCGTAGGTCCAGGGGGCCGGCGCCGTGTTGTTCTTGATGGCGGCGTTTTCTGCCGGCAGGCCGAAGGCGTCCCAACCGATGGGTTGCAGCACGTTCTTGCCATTGAGCCGTTGATAACGGGAGATCACATCACCTATGGTGTAGTTGCGAACGTGCCCCATGTGCAGACGACCAGACGGATAGGGGAACATGGAGAGGCAGTAGAACTTTTCCTTGTCTACTTTCTCCACCGCCTTGAAGGTTTTCTTGGCATCCCAGTGCTTCTGCACTGCTGGTTCTATGGATTGGGGAACGTATTGCTCTTGCATTGGTGACATCCGGATCTGTGAAATGAATAGATAAAACGGCTGGGAAATCCCGATAGAATACCCATATCCTGCGGCGGCAACAACCGCCAGCATCCGCCCGGTCTCGGGCCAGGTCCGGTACCCGCGAGGATTTGCAGAGCCGCAAGAGCCGCGAGAGTCGCAACGAAGTGAGAATGGCAACCGCCGCCCGTATCCGCCGAGCCCGAGGTCAGGGTCTGGCTCGATCGGGATTCAGCAGAGGAGTGATGGCCATGGACAAACGTCGACAAGGGTATGAAGCCTTTATCGCCCAGCTCAAGAAGCAGTGGGAAGAGACGGAAGCGTTTCAGGGAGAGCGCCTCAACCGGATGATCGCCAAGGTGCAGGCCTATCTGGAGGCGGCCGGGGATCTGACCCAGGACGAGCTGGCGCTGATCGCCGAGTATGTGAAGCGGGATCTGGGCAACTATGACGAAGGGCGCAAGGATGAGCAGGTGGAGGAGTCCGCCTTCATGCTGGCGCTCAAGGACACCGCCTGGTCCTGGCTGGCGGACGTGACCGACCGAACCCAGGTGGAGTGGCAGGAGTTGGCGGACGAGCTGGAACACAAGGGGGTCTACCGGGCGGGGGACTGGGTGGGACTCGGGGTGCTGGTGTGCGACCACTGCGAGTGGCGCCATACCGTGCTGCACCCGGAGCAGCTTGACACCTGCCCGGAGTGTGGGGCCGATGAATATCATCGCGAGCCGCTGTCTCCTTGAGCCGCCAGACTGTGCCAAGCCATAAGCCAAACCATAAAAAGAGGCGCCCAAGGGCGCCTCTTTTGTTTATCGGCGTTGTGTGGTCTTAGCCCTTGCGTGCCCAGGGGTGGGCACGTGGGCGCAGCCACAGGGCCAGCCCCAGCAGGGCGGCGGCCAGGCCATACATGGGCCAGCTGCCAAAACGCAGATAGGGGGTCTGGCCGTGGGCGGGGCGTACCTCGGCACGCAATACTCCAGCCTCGAATTGCGGGATCTGGGCGATGATGCTGCCGTCTATCTCGGTGACGATGGTGATGCCGGTGTTGGTGTCGCGCAGCAGCGGGCGGGCCAGCTCGAGGGCGCGCATGCGGGCGATCTCCATGTGCTGCCAGGGGCCGATGCTGGTGCCGAACCAGGCGTCGTTGGAGACGGTCAGCAGAAAGTCGGTATCCGGCTGCACATTGCGGCGCACCTCGTCCGGGAAGATGATCTCGTAACAGATGGCGGCGGCAAACTTGAGCCCCTTGGCGATCAGGTTCGGCTGCACCTCGTCACCCCGGCTGAAGGAGGACATGGGGAGGTTGAAGAAGGGGGCGATGGGACGCAGCAGATCTTCAAAGGGTACGAACTCGCCGATGGGCAGCAGGTGGTACTTGTAGTAGCGGTTCTTGTGCTCGTAGTAGTAGGACTCCTTGCCCTCAGCATCCTGTACCCCCATGCCGAGCACGGTATTGAAGAAGCGCTGCTGTTTCAGATCGTAATGGATGATCCCCGCCAGCAGGCCGGTGTCGTTCACCTTCATCGCCTTGTCCAGGCTCTCCAGATAGGTACCCATCTCCTTCTCGATGGCCGGGATGGCGGACTCCGGCCAGACGATGATGTCGGCATCCTGGTTCTCGCGGCTGAGATCCTGATACTTGCGCACGGTCGGCACCAGGGCCTCCGGATCCCACTTGAGGGACTGCTCGATGTTGCCCTGCACCAGCGCGACCTTGACCGGCTCACCCCGGGTCACCCAGTTGAGCTGCATCAGCCCCTGGGCGGCGCCCACCAGGGCGACGGGGAGCAGCAGCCAGGCCGGCTTGCGGTGCTGCCATACCAGCCAGAGGGCGGAGGCGGTGAGCAGCAGGGCGAGGGTGATGCCCTGCACCCCGAGAAGGGGAGCGAAGCCCTTGAGGGGGCCGTCTATCTGGGTGTAGCCGAACCAGAGCCAGGGGTAGCCGGTCATCACCCAGCCCCGCAGCCAGTCGGCCATCAGCCAGAGCGCCGGGAAGGCGAGCAGCCAGCGACTCCAGTGGCGGCCGGCAAAGAAGCGGGCGAAGAGCCAGCAGGCCAGGGTCGGGTAGAGGGAGAGATAGGCGCAGAGCCCGGCCAGCAGCACGAAGGCGGCCGGCAGCGGAATGCCGCCAAACTCCGTCATGCTGACGTGGATCCACCACTGCCCGGGCAGGAACAGACCCATGGCGTAGCCGAAGCCGCGCCAGGCTGCCTGTTTGGGGGTGGCCTTGTCCAGCAGGGCGTAAAGGCCGAGCAGGGAGGGGATCACCAGGGGCCAGTAGCCGAAAGGGGAGAAGGCCAGCACGGCGATGGCGCCGCTGGCAATGGCAAACAGGCTGGTCAGGAGTTTCGATTTCACGGGGGATCGGGGCTCGAATTGGACTGAATGGAAACACAATGGCCGACATCTTAACCGCAAACCGGGTCAACGGCGAGCCTCGCGGTCGGCGTGGGTCCAGGGGCGGTCGCGCGGCGGGAGAGAGGCAAAAAAAAGCGCCCCTGACGAGAGGGGCGCGGGATGTGCGTGGGGCTGGGCGGGATCAGGACTCCGGCTGCGCCGCCGCATGATGCTCGGGGATCTTCACCTGCAACTGTTGCAGGCGACGGCGATCGGCGTGCATCACCTTGAACAGGTAGCCGTCGAGTTCGATCTCTTCACCCTTCTTGGGCAGGTGGCTGAAGGCGTGCATCACCAGACCGCCGACGGTGTCCACCTCTTCATCGCTGAACTGGGTGCCGAAGAAGTCGTTGAAGTCCTCGATCTCGGTCAGCGCGCTCACCGAGAAGACCCGCTTGCTGATGCGGCGGATCTCTTCCGGCTCGTCCTCGATGTCGTCGAACTCGTCGTCAATCTCGCCGACGATGAGCTCCAGAATGTCCTCGATGGTTACGAGGCCAGAGACACCGCCAAATTCGTCCACTACGATGGCCATGTGGTAGCGCTCTTCCCGGAACTCCTTGAGCAGGCGATCGACCCGCTTGCTCTCCGGCACGATCACCGTGGGACGCAGGATCTTCTCCAGCTGGAGCGGTTCGCTGGCATGCTGGCCGCCAAAACCGAACGGCAACAGATCCTTGGCGAGCAAGATGCCCTCCACGTGATCCTTGTCTTCGTTGATCACCGGGAAGCGGGAGTGGCCGGATTCGATGATGACCGGCAGGAACTCGTCCACCGGCTGGGACTTCTCGATGGTCACCATCTGGGAGCGGGGGATCATGATGTCACGCACGCGTAGCTCGGCAATTTCGAGCACGCCCTCGATCATGTCCTTGGTGTCCTGATCGATGAGGTCCCGCTCTTCGGCATCGGCGATGACCTCTACCAGATCATTGCGGTCTTTTGGCTCGCCCTGGAAGAGTTGGCTGAGTTTGTCGAGCCAGGTTTTCTTCGGCGAGCCGGTACTAGGGTGATCGTCGGTCATTTTCTCTCTTGGTTACTCGTATGAACACACTTGAAATCGTTGTGGCTATATGAGGATGGGCACCGGCTGTTTCAAGACGATGACCATCCGGTTCGTTACTCTTCGTCGTTCAGATAAGGATCGGCGAAGCCCAGTTCCTGCATGATGTCGCGCTCGAGCTGCTCCATCTCCTCGGCCTCCTCGTCCTCGATATGGTCATAACCTAGCAGATGCAGACTGCCATGCACAACCATGTGAGCCCAGTGGGCCATCAGGGGCTTGCCCTGTTCGACGGCTTCGGCCTCGACCACCTGGCGGCAGATCACCAGATCCCCGAGCAGGGGCAGCTCGAGACCCGGTGGCGCTTCGAAGGGGAAGGAGAGCACGTTGGTGGGCTTGTCCTTGCCGCGATAGGTGTGGTTGAGCTCGCGGCTCTCCGCCTCGTCCACCAGGCGCACCGTCACCTCGGCCTCGGGCTGGAAGCCCAGAATGGTACCGTCGAGCCAGCCTTGCAGCTGGGCCTCGGTCGGCAGGCCGTCCGGGCTGGCGCAGGCCAGTTGCAGATCCAGGGTCACGCTCATTGGGCACTCTCTTTGCTGGTGTTCTCGTTGCGGGGAGTGGCTGCGCTCTTCTCGGCCGCCTGCTGGGCATCGAATGCCTCGTAGGCCTGCACGATGCGGGCCACCACGGGATGGCGCACCACGTCCTTGGACTCGAAGAAGTTGAAGGAGAGGCCATCGACCCCCTGCAACACCTCCAGGGCGTGGCGCAGACCGGATTTGGTGCTGCGAGGCAAGTCCACCTGGGTGATGTCGCCGGTCACCACTGCCTTGGAGTTGAAGCCGATGCGGGTCAGGAACATCTTCATCTGTTCCGTGGTGGTGTTCTGGGCCTCGTCCAGGATGATAAAGGCGTCGTTGAGGGTGCGGCCGCGCATGTAGGCAAGCGGCGCCACCTCGATGACGTTGCGCTCCATCAGCTTCTCCACCCGCTCGAAGCCCAGCATCTCGAACAGGGCGTCGTAGAGGGGGCGCAGGTAGGGGTCCACCTTCTGGGAAAGATCGCCGGGCAAGAAGCCGAGCTTCTCACCGGCTTCCACCGCCGGGCGGGTCAGCAGGATGCGGCGGATCTCCTGGCGCTCCAGAGCATCCACGGCGGCGGCCACGGCGAGATAGGTCTTGCCGGTCCCGGCGGGCCCGATGCCGAAGCTGATGTCGTGGCGCACGATATTGGCGATGTACTGGGCCTGGTTCGGGCTGCGGGGCTTGATGAGACCGCGCTTGGTCTTGACCGTGACCTCCTTGCCATACGGCAGGGAAGGGGCGGGTTCGTCGTCCTGCTCCAGCACGCGGGACTCCTGCACCGCCAGGTGCACCATCTCGGGGGTGATGTCGCTCACCTTGCTCCCCTTGAGGGGTTGGGTTTCCACATAGAGGTGTTTGAGGATGACGGCAGCCGCCTCCACCTGGGCCTGCTTGCCGATCACTTGGAAGTGGTTGTCCCGGTAGCTTATCTCGATGCCGAGACGGCGCTCCAGCTGCTTGAGGTTGTCGTCAAAGGGTCCGCACAGGCTGGCGAGGCGCTGGTTGTCGGCGGGTTCCAGATGCAGATTCAGGGTGGAGATGTGTCGGCTCAAGGTGTCCTCTTATCGGTTGTTCCCCCGCCACGGGGCGGGGGAGAGAGTCATCAATGGGGTCTGAAGGCCGCAACGCCCAGATCATCGGGCACGTTGTCAGGACGACGGGCGAGGATCTCGCTCGGGGCCGTGGCGATGCGCAGGTTCATTTCGTCCTCGCCGCGGATGAAGCGGCCGCGCAGGGAGTAGGGGCGTACGTCGGTGATCTCCACGTCGGCGAAGCCGCCGATGAGGCGGTGCGGCCCCTCGAAGTTGACCACCCGGTTGTTCTCGGTGCGGCCACTGAGCTGCATGGGATCCATCTTGGAGGGCCCCTCCACCAGGATGCGCTGCACCGAGCCCAGCATGGCGCGGCCGATGAGCATGGACTGGTGATTGATGCGGTTTTGCAGTCGGGTCAGGCGGGCCTTCTTCACTTCCATGTCGACGTCATCGGGCAGGTCCGCGGCCGGGGTGCCGGGGCGCGGGCTGTAGATGAAGCTGAAGCTCATGTCGAAGTTGATCTCCTCGATGAGTTTCATGGTGGCCTCGAAGTCTTCGTCCGTCTCGTTCGGGAAGCCGACGATGAAGTCGGAGCTCATGGTGATGTCGGGACGCACGGCGCGCAGGCGGCGGATCTTGGACTTGTACTCCAGCACGGTGTGCGGGCGCTTCATCATGGTCAGGATGCGATCCGAGCCGCTCTGGATAGGCAAGTGCAGGAAGCTGACCACCTCGGGGGTATCACGATAGACCTCGATGATGTCGTCGGTGAACTCGACCGGGTGGCTGGTGGTGTAGCGAATGCGGTCGATGCCGTCGATGGCAGCCACCAGGCGCAGCAGTTCGGCGAAGGTGCAGACCTCCCCGTCGAAGGTCGGCCCCCGGTAGGCGTTGACGTTCTGGCCGAGCAGGTTCACTTCGCGCACCCCTTGCTGGGCGAGCTGGGCGATTTCATAGAGCACGTCATCCAGTGGCCGGCTCACCTCCTCGCCACGGGTGTAGGGCACCACGCAGAAGGAGCAGTACTTGGAGCAGCCTTCCATGATAGAAACGAAGGCGGTCGCCCCCTCGGCACGGGGTTCGGGCAGGTTGTCGAACTTCTCGATTTCGGGGAAGGCGATGTCCACCTGGGCACCGCGCCCCTCCTGCACCTGCTTGATCATGGTCGGCAGGCGGTGCAGGGTCTGGGGTCCGAAGACGATGTCCACATAGGGCGCCCGGCTGCGCAGGTTCTCCCCTTCCTGGGAGGCGACGCAGCCGCCCACCCCGATCACCAGCCCCGGTTTTTTCGCCTTGAGCTTCTTCCAGCGACCGAGCTGGTGGAACACCTTCTCCTGGGCCTTCTCGCGGATGGAACAGGTGTTGAGCAGTAGCACATCTGCCTCTTCCGGCTCCTCGGTAAGCGTGTAGCCATTGCTGGCATCCAGCAGGTCCGCCATCTTGGACGAGTCGTACTCGTTCATCTGGCAGCCCCAGGTCTTGATATGAAGTTTCTTGCTCATTGCTTCTCGTGACTGGTTTTGAAATCGGCAGGATCAAAGGACCGGCCATTTTACTCCGCAATCCCGGTGCTGACCAGTCTGGGGCCGCCCGTCGCCATCAGGGCCGGCTTGTCGTCGGCAATTGCGCATCCCCCTCACTGTTTCTGCCGCCTCCTTGCGTTATCATGCCCCATTCGGTTCGGCCCTTGCCCCTTATCGCGGGGACTCCTTGCAGGAATCAAGTTATGGAACAGTGTGATATTGCCATCGTCGGCGCCGGCATGGTGGGCGCCGCCACCGCCTGCCTGCTGGCGGCAGAGGGGCTCTCGGTTCGGGTCATCGAGACCCGGTTGCCCGAGCCCTATGCCCCCGAGCAGCCGCTGGATCTGCGGGTTTCCGCCATCAGTCAGGCCTCGGTGGCGCTGCTGACCCGGGCCGGTGCCTGGCAATATCTGCAGCAGATGCGGCTGTGCCCCTATCGCCGGCTGGAGACCTGGGAGCTGGACGGCTTCGCTACCCGCTTCGACGCGGTGGATCTCGGGCTGCCCCAGCTCGGCTACATCATCGAGAACCGGCTGATCCAGCTCGCCCTGCTGAAAAGGATGGAGGATTTCCCGACCATCCAGACCCATACCCCGGCGGCGGTGACGAGTCTGCGCCAGAGTGCGGATGACGCCGTGCTGACCCTGGATGACGGCACCGAGCTGCAGGCGCGCTGGGTGCTGGCCTGCGATGGTGCCGAATCCCACACCCGGCGACTGGCCGGCATCGGGGTGTCGCGTTTCGAGTACCGCCAGCACTGCATGCTGATCAACATCGACACCGATTTTGCACAGGAAGACATCACCTGGCAGCAGTTCACCCCGAGCGGCCCGCGCGCCTTCCTGCCGCTGCCGGGCCGCCATGGCTCCCTGGTCTGGTATGACAGCCCGGCCCGCATCCGGGCGCTGGCCGCCATGAGCAACGAGGCCCTGGCCGTCGAGGTGCGCCGCCACTTCCCCAGCCGCCTTGGCGGTTTCACCGTGACGGCCAAGGGGAGCTTCCCCTTGGTGCGCCGCCACGCCAACGACTATCACGCCGGGCGAGTGGTGCTGCTCGGGGATGCGGCCCACACCATCAACCCGCTGGCGGGGCAGGGGGTCAACCTCGGTTTCAAGGACGTGGCCTGCTGGGCCGGGTTGCTCGGCAAGGCGGGGGCACAGTGGCATGAGCTGGCGCTGGCCGGGCGTTACGAGGGGCGACGCCGCCCTGACAACCTGCTGATGCAGTCGGGGATGGATCTCTTCTACGGGGTCTTCAGCAACGAGATAGGCCCCCTCAGGCTTGCCCGCAACCTGGCGCTGAATCTGGCGGACAAGGCGGGCCCCCTCAAGGAGATGGCGCTACGCTATGCGCTTGGGCTGGTATGAGGCAGTGCGTGGCACTGCCAGGTACCAATCGGGTGGCATATCAATCCGTGTGATGGTGCCAGCCGGTTTTTTATATGGCCGCGAGGAGTGATCCTGGCGGCGCAGGGGCAAAACGGCCTCAGGCAAGGGGGGAGCACACCATGAACAAGGCATTGCTGGTGATCGATTTCATCAACGACATCGCCCACCCGGACGGGCGCATCGCCGCCTCGGCGGCCCAGGTGATCGAGCAGAACGCCATTGTGCACGCCAATCAGGCGCTGGATCATGCCCGCGCTCACGGCTGGCTGGTGGTGCTCATCAAGGTGGGGTTTGACGAGGGCTATCTGCTGCAACCCAAGGGTTCCCCCATGTTTGGCCGTGCCCGGCAGTTCGGGGCCCTCTCCCTGGCGGACAGCGGCACCGACTTTCACCCGGAGCTCGATGTGCAACCCGGGGATCTGGTGCTGACCAAACCCAGGGTCAGCCCCTTCTACGGCACGGCGCTGGAGCCGGCGCTACGGGCCAATCGCATCGAGCATCTCTATGTGTGCGGCGTGAGTACCAGCTGGGCCATTCAGGGGGCGGTGCGAGATGGTCACGATCGGGACTACGCCATCACCATCCTGGAGGATGCCTGTGCGGCGGCGGATGCCGCAGAACACCAGGCTTCCCTGCGCATGCTCGGTCGCATTGCCGAGATCATCAAGGTCGCGGAGCTGCTCTGACCACTCGTATCTAATCCACTCATTTTTCATGCCAATGCTCTGTTGAAACCGAACCAATTTCGGGCAACATGAGTGGAACCGTACTGGCCACAAGGATGAGGACATGCGTTATCAGGGCAGGATCGCGAGCTGGAATTCACAACGCGGTTTCGGGTTCATCAAGCAGGAGCAGGGCGGAGCCGATCTTTTTGTTCACATCACCACCCTGCAATTCGATGGCAGGCCGCCGGAGGTGGGGGAAAAGGTTTCCTATCTGATCGGGAGCAGCAAGGATGGCAAGCCTTGTGCCGTACAAGTGTTCTTTCCCGACCGCCCGCTCTCGCTGGCTGGCGGACCTATGCCATCCATGCCGGATCGTGGGAGCAGGGAGGATTTGAGCCCTCGGGCACCACACGCCACCACATATAGAACCCGGGAGTATCATGCTCCTCGTCGCAAGGGGCGCTGGGGTGGCAAGTTAATCCCCCTATTGGTGCTGGCGGGGTTGTTCTCCCTCTATTCCCGCTTCTCGGCCGAGTTTGCCTCACTTCCATCCGCTCCCTCTTTTAGCCAGGAGGACAGTACTTCGAACAGTACGATTCAGGCACCGACTTTTGTTCGTCAGTGCGATGGCCGTCAGCATTGCTCCCAGATGACTTCCTGCGAGGAGGCGACCTGGTTTTTGCAAAATTGCCCCAATACCAAGATGGATGGGGAAGGAGACGGCATCCCCTGCGAGCGGCAGTGGTGTGGCCATTAGCCAGCCGTTTTGTACTTCAGGATTCCGGTTCGGGCTGCGCTCCTCTCAGAGGCTGTGGCTCTGCGGATATGCCGCCCTGACCAGGGCCAGAAAGCGATCCCGAATGGGATCGGCAAATTCCGGGTTCCACACCAGGCTGATTTCCCATTCCGACCAGGGGCCGGAGAGGGGGTAGAGGGTCACCTCCTTGCCTGCGATGAACCCCACGCTGCGCGGCAGGATGGCGTTGCCGATACCGGCGGCCACCAGGGCGACCAGGGTCTGGATGTCTTCCGCCTCCTGGATGAGACCGGTCAGCCGGTTGGCGCCGAGAAAGCGGGCGATCTGCTGGCTGAGACCCGGGCAGCGATGGCCCACCATCTGCAGCAAGGGATCGCGGATCAGCGCCCGCTCCAGGTCGAAGTCCGGCCCTGCCACCTGGGTGGGGACGGCCAGCACCAGTCTGTCCGTCAGCAGCCTGTGTTCCCTCAGCTGCGGCGCATCAGGCCGTCGCATGAAGCCCAGTTGCAGCCTACCCGCCAGCAAGTGCTCCTGCTGGATGGCGGAGGTGGTGTCCCGCAGGTGAACCAGCACGTCGGGGGCCTGCTGCTTGAAACGGGCTACCAGGGAGGGGGCCAGTGCGAAGCTGGAGAGCCCGAACCCGATGTTGAGGCGTCCGGCGGCACCGCT
Organism: Aeromonas sp. Prich7-2; assembly: GCF_017939255.1. Classification (NCBI taxonomy): domain Bacteria; kingdom Pseudomonadati; phylum Pseudomonadota; class Gammaproteobacteria; order Aeromonadales; family Aeromonadaceae; genus Aeromonas; species Aeromonas sp. Prich7-2. Next base: position 41,497 of record NZ_JAGKRI010000005.1, on the reverse strand, counting down.
TGCCAGCGCCAGGGCATGCTGCTCAAATCCCTTGCCGTGATCCACCAGAGCCATGGCCTGGGGCAGCAACTGGAGGCCGATGGCGGTCAGCTCGGCCCCGTGGCGGCCCCGGTTGAACAGGGTGCTGCCGAGGGCCTGCTCCAGCCCCTGGATCTGCTTGGTCAGGGCCGGTTGCGTCACAAAAAGCCGGCTGGCCGCCTCCCGGTAGTTGGCACTCTCGGCCAGCGTGACGAAGGCCTGCAATTGTCTCAGGTCGAATCTCATTCCATTTGGTTATCCAATGTGGTGATTTATTGATTATAAATTATCTAATCTCCTTGTTCTAATGGTCTCGAAACGGGCCTGCTTGCCCGCTGTTCAGTCACAAGGAGTCATGTCATGTCGAGCGAACGCTATCTGTTTTTGATCAAGGGGAGCCTGGTGATGGCTCAGCCGCTGGCCGCACCGGAGACCGGGGAGCTGCTGACCAGTCTGTTGCAGCAGGGGTTCGTCGTCGCCCCCTTGCCGGTGTGGGCCAGCAATGCGGAGCAGGCGCTCGCCTGTTACGAGGCCGCTGCCCAGCGGCAGGTCTTCGCCGATGCGCTGGCGGGGAGAGCCCTGTGAGCGCGGTGCGCGTGAAGGCCGCGGCCCTGCTGCTGGACATGGACGGGACCCTGGTCCACTCCACCGGCGACGTGGAAGTCGTGTGGCGGCGCTGGTGTCAGCACCATGGGCTGGATCCCGCTCCCGTGCTCGCCATGTGTCACGGCGTGCGCTCACGGGAGGTGATAGGGGCCCTGGCTCCCCAGCTGGACGTGGCAGTGGAGGTGACCCTGCTCGACGATTTGGAGATGGAATACGCTGCGGCGCCGATGCCCCTAGACGGTGCCCGGCGACGGCTCGAACAGCTGCCGTCGACGCGCTGGGCGCTGGTGACTTCCGCAAGCCGGATCCCGAGCCTTATTTGCTGGCTGCCAGCCGGTTGGGACTGGCTCCGGCCGATTGCCTGGTGTTCGAGGATGCGCCAGCGGGCATCGCCAGCGCCCTGCAGGCGGGTTGCCAGGTGGTGCAGATGGGGGGAACAAGGCGGTATGACGGCAGGCTCAAGGGCTGGCTGCGGGACTGGCGCGGGATCGAGATCGAGGTGACACCGGACGGGCTCCATCTTCATCTGCCCGCCCCGCTGCCGGCAGAGGCAGGATGATGACGACAAGGGGCACGCCATTCAGGCGCCGCAAGATTGCCCGATGCTGGGGGAAGCCTGCTCAGCCGAATAGCGTTCCACCCGGTTGCGGCTATTGTGCTTGGCCAGATAGAGCGCCTGATCGGCGCGAGAGAGCAGCTCGTCCAGATTGAAGGGGCCCTCTCTCTGGGAGGCGATACCGATGCTGACCGTGATGCAGACGGCGGGCTCGGCTCCCTTTTCTTCCCCTGGCTGCGCGACGATTTTTCGCAGCCGCTCGGCCACCGCCATGGCCTGCTCCTCGCTGAGGCCGGGCCAGATGGCCACGAACTCCTCTCCCCCCAGGCGACAAAAGAGATCCCCCGGTCGAAGCTGGTCGTGCACACGGGCCGCGAAGCTGCTCAACTGGTTGTCACCCTCTTCGTGACCGTGACGATCATTGATGCGTTTGAAATGATCGATGTCCAGCATGCAGATCGCCACAGGGTAGCGCTGCACCGTGAGGTGCTGGAGCAGTTCATTGGCGGCCGACCAGAAGCCGGCCCGGTTCAGCGCACCGGTCAGGTGATCGTGGTGGGCCAGGTGTTTCATCTCCCGCAGCAGGCTGTTGCGGGCCGCCATGATGCTGGCGGCGGTCAGGGGGGTGAGAGCGATCAACATGACCCCTATCCGGACGGAGAACATCCAGTACTGGGTCTGGACATCGTGATTGATGACGAGGTGGCCGTTTGAGAGGGCGATCAGGATCAGGGTGCTGTAACTCAGGGTCAGCAGGCTGGTGGCGAAGACGGAGTAGGTGACGGCGCACCAGAGCAGCGCCGGTACCGGGAAGGCGATGGATCCCGGCCCCTCGATGAGCAGGGTGAGCAGCAGGGAGGCCACCAGGCTCAGCAACGGCATCAATCCGGCCCAGGAGAACTCGGTGCGATAGAGGAGGGTACGCCAGGGGGGCACGCTGTCATGGGGAGGCAGTGTCAGGAGCACCGGCAGTATGGTCATGTAGTTCACCAGCTCGCTGGCAAACCAGAAGCCCAGCCCGTAGAGCGGGGGGCCCAGAGACAGGATGGGATTGATGATGGCGCCGACCACGCCGGCGGCGAGGGAGGCGGCCAGGGTGTTTCGCAGCAGGAGCACGAGGGAGGTGGGGCGCCTGAGGAGCTTGTCGGCAGGCGCGAGCCGATGCATCAGCAGATACCCGACGCCGATGCCGGCCAGGTTGCCGCAGGTCAGCAGGATGGTTTTGAACAGGGGCTCACCGGTGAAGAGGGCGGCGAGAAAAAAGCCCAGTATGCCGCCGGCCCAGCCCGCCGGTGTGGCCAGGCGTGGATAGCGCACCATGCAGCCGAGCATGACCGCATTGGCAGGCCAGAAGGCCGCCAGCAGGTTGGGGGGGCGGGTGAAGATGCCGATCAGCGAGAACAGCAGTACCAGGGCGGCGACACACAACAGAGCGGACAAGGGCGTCAATGTGCATGAGGTACGTTGGCGTGCGATGTCCCCCATGGGGACCTCCTGACAAGAGAGGGTTTGCTCAGAGTATGGCTGGCACGTGACAAGGGTGAACGAGTGCGAGATGAAAACGCCCCCTGGTGGAGGGGGCGTGAAGGCTTACTTGAAGACCCGGAAACGCACGTCGTCGTCGATGAAGGTCTTGTCGCCGGCAGGTTGCTCTATGCTGCCAAAAGGCATCTGGGCACGGAGCAGCCAGCTGGCGGGCAGGTCCCACTCCTTGCGGACCGCATCGTCGATGAGCGGGTTGTAGTGTTGCAGGGAGGCGCCGATGCCCTCCTGGGCCAGGGTGGTCCAGACCGCGAACTGGGCGATCCCGGTGGCATGTTCGGACCAGATGGGGAAGTTGTCGGCATAGAGAGCGAATTTCTGCTGAAGATCCTCGATGACGGCGGTGTCTTCGAAGAAGAGCACGGTGCCAGCCCCGGCGCGGAAGCTGCCGTTGATCTTGGCTTCACTCTGGGGATAGGCCTCCGGCGGCACTATCTTCTTGAGCTCCGCCTTGACGATGTCCCACAGCTTGTGGTGCTGCTCGCCGAACAGGATGACGGCGCGGGAACTCTGGGAGTTGAACGAAGAGGGGCTGTGCTTGACGGCATCCTTGATGAGGGCGGTCAGCTGGGCCTCGGAGTGGGTCACCCGGTTGCCCAGGGCATAGATGGTACGACGTGCTTTGATCTGTTCGATAAACGGACTGCTCATAACATCTCCTTGGTTGATGAATCATCACCGCCAGCGTTGCCGACAAAGGTCATCTGGCTCCGATTTCTCGAGTCATCGACTATATCACCTTGCGGGCAATAAACCGTCAACGAGGAGTAATGACTGTTTCTACTTTTTATGGATATTCACATGACGGATGTGAATATGGCCGTGAGACACCTTGATATCTTTTTTATCATTAGCAGTGGATGTTAATGACTTCAATCAATATCTTTTGCAGATTTTTAATCTATAAAATTCATCCAATATGACATTTTATAGAGGGTGGCATGACGGCGGCGCTGATCAAGGAACGCTATTACATACTGACTCCGCTGTCGTTTCTCCTGGGAGGGCTGGTGCTGATCGCCACCCTGTTGCTGGCGGCAGCCAGCTACCTGAGCAGCATCGACAAGACGGTGGCGGGTTACGGTCACATGCTGGCCGCCCTCGACGCCACCCTGTTCCAGGACATGGCGCAGGACAACCGCCGCCAGCTTGGCGTGCTGGAGGCGTCCCTGGACAAGCAGGCCATCGCTGCCGGGGCATCGGCCATCAATCCCATCTGGGCCATTGCCCATCAGTTCAAGTACGACGCCCACTTCCTCTATTTCTACAACGCGCGCACCCATCGGCTCGACGGCTATCCCGACTGGCAGCAACCGGAGGGCTACCGGGCACAGGCGCGGCCCTGGTTCCAGACCCTGTCCGGCGAGGGCGATGATCTCGTCTGGTTCGGTCCCTACCCGGCGTTTGATTTGGCCGGAGAGGTACTGACTCTCATCAAGCGGGTCAAGGATGATGAGGGGCAACTGCTTGGGCTGCTGATGGTGGACATGTCGTTCAGTGCCTTGCAGGGGGCGTTGCACCGGGCAGTGGGTGAGGATCCGGTGGCTCTTTACATCACCGAGCGCAAGGGCGGCAAGCTGGTGGTGGGGCACAATTTGTCGCTGTTGCCGCCCCGTCTCGAGCGGGAGACGCAGGCGGTCGGCCTGGACGGGTTCTGGGCCGGTCGCCACCTGCAACACGCTCTGGAGGGGATGGAGTGGGATCTCAACGTCTATCTCCCCCCCTCCCATTTTCATGAAAACCTGCAAGACACCCTGCTGATGGTGGTGCTGCCCGCCCTGGCATTGCTCTGCATCTGGCTGTGCAGCCTGTGGTTTCTGATGCGGATCTTTCGTCAGGAGCAGGCGCTGGTGCAGGGCTCGCTCAGCGGCCTCATCCGGGATGAGGCGAGAAAGGAGATCCAGCGGCGTCAGCGAACCTGGTTCGTGCACGGCAGCCTGGGAGAGATAGAACAGGTGCGAAACAGCCTGCTGCAAGGGCAGGATGCCCTGCTCCACGACCCTCTCACCGGCATCCTGAACCGGCGAGCCTTCGATCAGCAGCGGGCGGAGCTGGAGCAGGCGAGGAGGCCCTACTGGCTGGTGCTGTTCGATGTGGACAACTTCAAGCGCGTCAACGACAGCTGGGGACACGGTGTGGGGGATGCGGTGCTGTTTCGGGTAGCCACCATCATGGCGAGAACCCTGGGGGATGAGCAGGTCTACCGCATCGGGGGCGATGAATTTGCGGCCTTGCTGCCCTGGGAGCAGGCGGAGGTGGAATGTCGCCTGACCCACCTGCTCGGTCGGGTGAAGGCCCTGAAATGGCGGGAGTTCGCCGACGCCATCACCCTGAGCGCCGGCGGCGCGCGCTATCCGGATGATGCCCTGACGCCGCTCGAGCGGGCGGATGCCTGCCTGTACGAGAGCAAGCACCAGGGGCGGGATTGTTGGCATCTGGCGGCGTCGTCGCCCGTTGACGGGGAGGTTGTGACAGTATCTGTCTGACGGTGATTGCTGCAAAAAAGGGCCTTTGGGCCTAGAAAAGGGTCATGACGGGGATGATTTCTCGTGTGACCTTTTTTTTTGATGTGGTTTCAGGTGGTTAGCCTGCTTTCTTGCATCGTGTCGCGAACCGGAGACAGGGAGGGCTGGCCGTGAGGTGCCCCTTGCGGCAGTGGCGCAGGTCAGGGGGCTTTGTATAGTGCAGGGAAAAATAATCAATCATCAGGTTTGACAGGAGTACCCCATGAAAATGAAACCGTTTGGCATGAGCGCACTGGCGCTGCTGGGGGCGTTGCTGTTGGGCACAGGACAGGTGCAGGCATCCGAGACCCTCAATACCATTCTCGGCGGCGGAGCCGGCGGGGTGGCGGGCACCATGATCGGCAAGGAGCTGGGTGGCGACACCGGCGCCCTGGTGGGGGCCGCCCTGGGGGCGCGGCCGGTGGTGCGGCCACGGCCAATAGGGGCAACAAGAACGAAGCTGCGCTCGGCGGCGCCGTCGGTGCCCTGGGCGGGGCAGCCATCGGCAAGAGCGTCGGTGGCAGTACGGGCCAGCTGATCGGCGCCGGTATCGGTGGTGCCGGTGGCTCCGCCATCGGAGCCAGGACCGGGGATGGTCACGAGAGCCGCGGCGATCGCTATTACGATGACAGGCGCTATCACAAGCACCACAAGCACCACAAGCACCACAAGAAACACAAAAAGCACCGCAAGCACAGATGGCATGACGACTGATCCCGCTGCCGGCCCGTGAGGGGCGGCGAGCGGCCTCTTACACCAGCCGGTGCTGGCGCCTGCCAAGGGAGAAGGCGTTGATGTTGTCGATGAGCTGATCCGCGAGGCGCTGCATCGACTCTTCGCTGGCCCAGGCCACGTGGGGAGTCAGGATGAAATTGGGGTAACGCAGGGCCTGCATCAGGGGGTGGTCGGGGGGCGGCGGCTCGACGCTCGCCACATCGAAGCCGGCGCCCCCCAGACGGCCGTTGCCGAGGGCTTCGAGCAGCGCCTGCTCGTCCACCAGGCCGCCACGGCCCACGTTGATGAGCAGGGCGCCCGGTTTCATCAGGGCCAGCTCCCGCTCCCCGATGAGATGGCGGGTGTAGGGGGTGAGCGGGCAGTGCAGGCTGATCACATCCGAACTTTGCAGCAGGGCATCCAGGGGCAGCCTGTCGTCATCCCCCGGGGAGCCGACCTGGCTCTGGGCATAGTAAACCTCCATCCCGATGGCGCTGGCCCGCTGTCCCAGCGCCTGTCCCAGGGTTCCCTTGCCGATGATCCCGAGGCGCTTGCCATGCAGATCCGTGATGGGGTGGTCGAAGAAGCAGAACTGGCCGCTTTGTTGCCAGCGCCCCTCCAGCAGGGACTGGCGCCAGGCGAACAGGTTGCGCGACAGGGCGAGCATCAGGGCCATGGCGTGCTCGGGGACGGAAGGGCCCGAGTAGTTGCGGATATTGCACACGGCGACATTGGCGGCGCGGCACGCCTCCAGATCCAGGTTGTCGCTGCCGGTGGCGGCCAGGGCGATCAGGCGCAGTTCGGGCAGCTGGGCCAGTTCATCGGCCCCGATGCGCACCTTGTTGATGATGGCGATGCTGGCGCACTTGAGCCGCTCCACCACCTGATCCGGTGCCGTGGTCGGGTAGCTTTGCCAGTGATGGGGAAAATCGGGGCGGCGCAGATTGATGCCGGTGTCCAGGGTGTCGCTGTCGAGAAACACGATTTGCTGCATGAAGCCTCCTGCCATTGATGAGGCCATCATGCCAAAGATGGGGGCGGGATGACCAGTCCGCTGGCCTGGGGGGCAGCTTTGGTTTGGCCCAATCCTTTTGATACTCAGTGATTGGGTCAGATCCAGCCCAGGTGCGTCAGCCAGCCCTGGATGCGCCCCGGCGTCTCCTCCAGATCCATCAGGGCATAGGGGCGGTAGTTGAGCTTGTGGCTGCGGCGGCTCTCGCTTCTGCGGGCTTCGGCTGCCAGCAGGGGCCAGCGTCCTCCCTCCTCCTGATAGAGATCCAGGGTAGGGATGCTGCCCTGGGCTATCTGCTTGGCGAGGGTCTGGTTGCTCAGCTGGTTGGGGAAGAAGCCGTCGAGCAGCACCAAGGCATCGGGGGCGGGCAACTGTTCGCTGGCGATGAGGTTGGCGGCCCAGGCAGCGCTGGTACCCTGGGCCAGCAGCAGCTTGAAGCCCCCCTCCTGCAGCTTGGCATCCCCCAGCTTGCTGATGCGGGAGGCAAACTGCTTGCGAAAATCGTCGATGACCTGCTGTTTCTTCTCGGCGGCGGGGTCGAGCTCGGTCTGCTGCGGCGAGGGGAGCAGCAGCAGGGTATCGAAACCGAGGCGCCCCAGCTCCCGGGTCAGTTGCCACAGCTGGCCGCTGCGCTGCCAGTCGGGCAGCAGGATGACCAGACCCACGTAGTTGTCGCTGTTGTGCTTGGCAAACAGTATCTGTTGTTTGTCCACCCTGGTGCTGTCGGGTATTCCCTGCCAGTCGCTGCTCTGCCAGTAGTCGGGGGGAACCAGGGGGGCTGGATCCGGGGCGGCGCCTGACGGTGCCTGCCCGGCGCCGTGGGCGGCAAAAGCAAGCAGGGTCAGCAGCAGATAGGGGCGAAATGTCATGGGGGATCCTCCAGCACTCCCTCATAGCGGCCTCGCCGGGGGTTTCTTTAGGGCAAGGGGGCACATCGGCATCGGCGGTGGCGAAGAGGGTCTGACCGGCGGGCCGGACACGGGCCCGGGATTGTTCCAAATGGCAAAGCATTCCCGGTTTTGATTGTTCCATCCCGTGACCCATACATGGTTCAGTAAGGGCAGACAGACAGGGGGCCGGGGCATGTCGCCACTGGCCGCAGGCGGAGAATTCTCCCCCCTGTCTCGTCAGAACGAGAGGTTCACCCTCATTTTCCATCGACAGGGAGCGTTATCGCCATGAGCACCTTGGTTCACTTGCCCATCCTCGACCTGAGGCAGCTGGATGCCTCGCCCGACGCCCGGGCCGATTTTCTGGCATCGTTGCGCGATGCCGCGAGAGAGACGGGATTTTTCTACCTGACCGGCCACGGCATCGATCCCGCGCTGCAACAGGAGGTGCAGCAGCTGTCGCGGGCCTTCTTTGCGCTGCCTCTGGCGGCCAAGCAGCAGGCCGCCATGATCCACTCTCCCCATTTTCGTGGCTACAACCGACCGGGGGCGGAGCTGACCCGGGGTCAACCCGACTGGCGAGAGCAGTTTGATATCGGTGCCGATCGCCCTGCCTTGCCGCGCGCGGCGGGCGACCCGCCCTGGTGGCGGTTGCAGGGGCCGAATCAGTGGCCGGAGGCGCTGCCGACACTGCAACCCGTGCTGACGCGCTGGCGTGGGCAGATGACCCGGATGTCCCGTACCCTGCTCGGGGCTTTTGCCGAGGCGCTCGCACTGTCGCCAGATGCCTTCGATGCCCTGCACGGAGAGCGTCCCAACGAACATATCAAGCTGATCCGCTATCCCGGTGAGCGGGGCGCCACCCAGGGGGTCGGTCCCCACAAGGATTCGGGCTTCCTGAGCTTCCTGCTGCAGGATGACCAGCCCGGCCTGCAGGTGGAGGTGGCGCCGGATCACTGGATCGATGCGCTCCCGCTCCCCGGCACCTTCGTGGTCAACATCGGTGAGCTGCTGGAGCTCGCCAGCAACGGCTACCTGCGGGCGACCGTGCACCGGGTGGTGCCGTCGGCGCCGGGGCAGGAGCGTCTCTCCATCGCCTTCTTCCTGGGGGCCCAGCTCGACGCCGTGGTGCCCGTCTATCCGCTGCCCGAGGCACTGGCCCGTGAAGCCAGGGGGCCTGCCACCGACCCGCACAATCCGCTGCTGCGGGAGGTGGGCTGGAACTACCTCAAGGGGCGGCTGCGTTCCCACCCTGATGTGGCATTGCGCCACCATGCCGATCTGTTGCCGGCGCCCCGGGCGCTGGCGGTCGGCGAAACCACCCATTGATTGCATGGCAAGGAGCACAAGATGAACAAGCACGGACTGTTTTCCCTGAGCGGCCTGGTATTGGCCCTCGGACTCTCTCTCTCCGCCCAGGCAGCCCAGGCGCTGCGGGTTGCCGCGGATCCACTGCCCCATGCGGATATCCTCGGCGAGGTGAAACGCCAGGACCCTTCGCTGGATCTGCAGGTGATCGAGCTCAGCGGCGGCATCAATGCCAATGCCCTGCTGGTGGCGGGTGATGTGGATGCCAACTACTTCCAGCACGTCCCTTACCTGCGGGATCAGGAGAAGGCGCTCGGCACCGAGCTGGTGGTGGCCGCGACCGTACACGTGGAGCCCCTTGGCATCTATTCGAAGAAGTTCAAGCACCTGAGGGAGGTACCGGAAAAGGCGGTGATCGCCCTGCCCAACAATGTCACCAACCTGAGCCGGGCCCTCTATCTGTTGCAGCACGAGGGGCTCATCACCCTCAAGGCCGGCCATGAGGATCCGGCGCGGGATCTGGCGACGGTGCACGACATCGCCACCAACCCCAAGGCGCTCAAGATCCTGGAGATCGAGGCGCCACAGCTGCCGCGCTCCCTCGACGACGTGGATCTGGCGGTGATCAATGGCAACTATGCCCTGGAGGCGGGGCTGGAGCCTGCTCGCGATGCCCTGGGGCTGGAGAGCGCCCAGAACAATCCCTACGCCAACATCCTGGTGACCACCCCGGCGCTCAAGGATGATCCGCGGATCCGCCAGTTGGCGCGGGATCTGGAGTCCAGGGCGATCGCCGACTTCATTCGCAAGAGCTACAAGGGGTCGGTGATCCCGGTGGCCGGGCGGCAGTCATGATAGTGCTGGAGGGGCTCGGCAAGCAGTACCCGGGGCACGGGCAACCCGCTCTGGAGGGAGTGTCGCTCGAGATTCCGGATGGGGCCATCTACGGCATTCTCGGGCGCAGCGGCGCGGGCAAGAGCACGCTCATTCGTTGCCTCAATCTGCTGGAGCGGCCAAGCCGGGGCCGCATCCTGTTCGATGGCCGCGACATCACGGCCCTGGAGGGGGCGGCCTTGCGCCGCCACCGTCAGGGGACCGGCATGATTTTCCAGCACTTCAATCTGCTGCACGCCCGCAGCGTGGAGGAGAACGTGGCGGTCCCGCTGGAAATCGCCGGAGTGGCGCGCCGGGAGCGGGCGGCCCGGGTCAGCGAGCTGTTGGAACTGGTGGGGCTTGGCGAGCACCGTCGCGCCTTTCCCTCCCAGTTGTCGGGGGGACAGAAGCAACGAGTGGGCATCGCCCGCGCCCTGGCCGCCAATCCGCGCCACTTGCTCTGTGACGAGGCGACCAGTGCCCTGGATCCGGAGACCACGGAGTCGGTGCTGGCGCTGCTTGCCGACATCAACCGCCGCCTCGGGATCACCATAGTGCTCATCACCCACGAGCTGGAGGTGGTCAGGGCCATCTGCGATCACGCAGCATTGCTTGAACAGGGTCAGCTGGTGGAAAGCGGCGCTCTGGGCACCCTGCTGGCCAACCCAGACTCCCGCGTGCGGCAGGCCCTGTTGCCGGATCCCGAGATCCTGCGGCGTTTCATGGCGCGTCACGGAGTCACAGAGGAGGTGCGTTTATGCAGAGTCGCCTGAGTGTCGATGCCTTGCTCGAACTGATGTATCAGGGGTCGCTCGAAACGCTCTACATGGTGGGGGTGGCGGCCGTGTTCACTCTGTTGCTGGGGCTGCCGACCGGGGTGATGCTGGTGGTGACCCGTCCCGGGGGCGTGCTGCCCTTGCCCCGTCTCAACATGGTGCTGGGGATCGGTATCAACATCGGGCGGTCGCTCCCCTTCGTGGTGCTCCTGATCGCCCTGATCCCCCTGACCCGGCTGGTGGTCGGCACCTCACTGGGCAGCACCGCCGCCATCGTTCCCATTACCCTGGGGGCCTTCCCCTTCTTTGCCCGGGTGGTGGAGAGCGCCCTCGATGAGGTGGACAAGGGGCGCGTCGAAGCCGTGCTCGCCATGGGGGGCAGCGGCTGGCACGTGGTCGTCAAGGCGCTGCTGCCCGAGGCCTTGCCGGCGCTGCTGGCCGGACTCACCCTGACGGTGGTGATGCTCATTGGCTTCTCCTCCATGGCGGGGGTGGTCGGTGGCGGCGGGCTCGGTGATCTGGCGATCCGCTACGGCTACCAGCGCTTTGATGACAAGGTGATGGCAGGGACAGTGGTCATGTTGCTGCTGCTGGTGCAACTGGTACAGGGGGTGGGGGACAGGCTGGTGCGGGCACTGGCCCATCGCCGCTAGGGGCACGGCTTCTCATCAGGCCGGCCGTGAGGTGCCAGCCAATAAAAAAGCGAGCCTTGGCTCGCTTTTTTTGCAATCACATCAAGGGGTCAACTTAGTTGACGCGACGCTTGAATTCACCGGTACGGGTGTCGATTTCGATCTTGTCACCGATCTCCACGAAGGCGGCAACGGCCAGCTCGTAGGAGGTGCCCTTCAGGCGGGCAGGCTTGGTCACTTTACCGGAGGTGTCGCCACGGGCGGCCGGCTCGGTGTACTCGACTTCACGCACGATGGTGGTCGGCAGTTCTACGGAGATGGCTTTCTCGTTGTAGAAAGTCACTTCGCAGAGGTCTTCCATGCCGTCTACCAGGTAGTTCAGGGCATCACCCAGGTTGTCTTTCTCGACGTCGTACTGGTTGTACTCGGTGTCCATGAAGACATACAGCGGGTCGGAGTAGTAGGAGTAGGTGCACTCTTTACGCTCCAGCTGAACGACTTCCAGCTTGTCGTCGGCCTTGAAGACGGTCTCGGTGGCGCTGCCGTTCAGCAGACCCTTCAGCTTCATCTTGACCACGGCGGAGTTACGGCCGGATTTGTTGAATTCAGCCTTCTGGACCACCATCGGCTCGGTGCCGATCATGACTACGTTACCAGCGCGGATTTCCTGTGCGGTTTTCATGTAAAAAATTCCTGTTCGTGAAACGGACGGATAAAAACTGCCAGATTATATACGGCTTTCTAAAAATTTCACCAACCTCGTGACGAGATCCCCGTCCGCCAGCAGCCTCTGTGGCCAGGTGCGCCCATGTTGCTGCCATATGGCCGCGTATTGCGGCCATTGTGCCCAGAGTTCACCGGTGTGTTCCCCCCGGTTGAGGGCATGGTTGAAGCGGCGCAGCCACTGACCGGCCGACGTTGGCAAGGGGGAGAGGTAGTGGTCGAGAAAACCGTCCAGCTTGACCATGTGGGCATCCTCTTCCTGCTGGTAGATATGCCAGAGGAAGGGGCGCCCCGCCCACTGGGCCCGCACGAAGGAGTCCTCCCCGCGCACCAGGTTGAGATCGCAGCTCCACAGCAGGCGATCGTAGCCCCTCTGATCGGTCATCGGCAGCAGCTTGATGGTGAGGTTGCCCGCCTGGAGCAGATCTCCGGCCCGGGCACCGGGAATGGCCGCTGCCAGCCCTGCGCCGATGAGCGCGTCGTCGAGGGAGCGCCCCAACGGCAGCAGCAGGGTGACGGGGGTGACGCTCTGGCGCCAGCCCTCGACCAGGCTCCTGAGCGCCTCGCTCTCGTAGGTAAAGAGGCTGACCCGCAGCTCGTCTTCTCGTTGGGGTGGCAGGCCGAGGCTGGCCCAGTAGGCGGTCAGTCCCGCTTCATCCTGTTGCCAGCGCTCGCGCTCGACGATGAGGCCGTGCTCGCACAGCAAGCCGCCGGTTCTGGCGGTGAAACCCGGGAAGAAGAAGTACTTGTCGAGGCGCTGGCTGCCGACCTGCTGGGGCGAGGCGAGGCCATGGCAATCCTCGACCCAGCTCTCGGCCGAGAGGTATTCGAGGTTGAGCCAGCAGGGGGGCGTGGTCTGCTCGGCCATGCGTTCGATAAAGGGGGCGGGCAGCTGGCAGGCAAACGCCTCGATGACCACCCTGGCCGGGGTCATGTCGGCGGGGAGGCGCTCGTGCCAGTGCTGGACATAGATGCCATCGACCCACTGACCGTCCTGTGCGGGGTCGAGCGCCGGGCAGATGCGGGCGAAGCTAGCCAGATCGTCCACCCAGAGCCGCACCTGCACCTCACTCTTCTGCGCCGGGAGCGCGCCTTCCTGTTTGAGCTGGCGGGCGAGTCGCCAGGTGACGCCGATGTCACCAAAGTTGTCGACGACGCAGCAGAAGATGTCCCAGTCGAAGGGGGGGAGAGGGCTTGTCATGGCGCGGGATCCCAGATGCAAAAAAACCGGTGCGCAGGGTAGCACACCGGTTGGTCGGCTTCTAACCGTCAGCGCGTGACGGGGTCTGTGGCAGGTTACTCCTTGCCGTAGACGTTGTTCTCCTGCTCGCGCACCCGGATGAAGGTGGTGCGTTTGGTGAGCTCTTTCAGCTGGCTGGCCCCCACATAGGTGCAGGTGGATCGCACCCCGCCCAGGATGTCGCGCACCGTGTTCTCCACCGGGCCGCGGTAGGGCAGCAGCACGGTTTTGCCTTCGGAGGCGCGATACTCGGCGACGCCGCCAGCGTGCTTGTCCATGGCGCTGGCCGAGCTCATGCCGTAGAACTTCATGAAGGGCTCGCCATCGACCTCGACGATTTCACCGCCGCACTCTTCGTGAGCGGCCAGCATGCCCCCCAGCATCACGAAGTCGGCGCCGCCGCCAAATGCCTTGGCCACATCCCCCGGGCAGGTGCAGCCGCCGTCACCGACGATCTGGCCACCCAGGCCGTGGGCCGCATCGGCACACTCGATGATGGCGGAGAGCTGCGGGTAGCCGACCCCGGTCTTGACCCGGGTGGTGCAGACCGAGCCCGGGCCTATGCCCACCTTGACGATGTCGGCGCCGGAGAGGATCAGCTCCTCCACCATCTCGCCGGTCACCACGTTGCCCGCCAGGATGACGTGGTTCGGGCAGGCCTCGCGGATCTTGCGCAGAAACTCGACGAAGTGCTGGGAGTAGCCGTTGGCCACGTCCACGCAGATGAAGCGCAGGGCGCTGGACATCGCGAGGATCTGGCGGGTCTTGGTGAAGTCCTCCTCGGAGGTGCCGGTGGAGACCATTACGTGGCCCAGCAGGGCCGGGTCGGTCTCATTGACGAAGGTTTGCCACTGCGCAAGGCTGTAGTGCTTGTGCACCGCCGTCATCATCTCGAAGCTGGCCAGGGTACGCGCCATGGCGAAGCTGCCGACGGTATCCATGTTGGCGGCGATGACGGGCACGCCCTGCCATCGGGTCTGGGTGTGCTTGAAGGTGAACTGGCGGGTCAGGCTGACTTGGGAACGGCTCTTGAGAGTAGAGCGCTTGGGGCGAAACAGGACATCCTTGAAACCGAGCTTCAAGTCTTCTTCGATACGCATTGCGAATTCCTTATTGAGCCTTGTGTGAGAGGTCACTTTGCAGTGGCAACTTTTCGGCAGGCGCAAAAAAACCGGTGGTTTTCAGGCCCTCCGGTTTACAGCAGTGTAGGCAAAAATCCCGTCAGAACAAGACTGATAATTCACGCACCGCTGTGGTAGCCTTTGGCGTCACAACCTGAGGATGGCCGCCAGCGTCATCCCGCACCCTGTTCTCCCCTCGTTTTCCTGCTTCATTCCCCACTCACGCGCCGTACCCGGCATGGATTGTCGTCTGTTGGTACCGCGTCCAGAGCCCGCTCCCCTGCGCGCCAGAATCCGGTTGACCCGCCGGGCGGCTGTGATAGATCTGGGCCCAGGTTACACAAGGCGAGAGAGCGAGATGGGCAAAATGATGGTGGGTGCGGCCATGCTGCTGGCGTTGTGCGGCAGCAGCATGGCGGCGCCGGCCAGCTACGGCTGGATCGAGAAGGGGCTGCTCATGCCCTCCGGGGTGGCGGTCAAGATGAAGCTGGATACC
Organism: Aeromonas sp. Prich7-2; assembly: GCF_017939255.1. Classification (NCBI taxonomy): domain Bacteria; kingdom Pseudomonadati; phylum Pseudomonadota; class Gammaproteobacteria; order Aeromonadales; family Aeromonadaceae; genus Aeromonas; species Aeromonas sp. Prich7-2. The sequence continues at coordinate 26,486 of NZ_JAGKRI010000005.1, read as the reverse complement.
GGCGCCCTCACATCCTCTCTGGATGCCCGGGATCTGCGACACTTCAAACGCGACGGCAAGCCCTGGGTGCGCTTCAACCTGGAGCTGACCGACGCCAACACCGACAAGGTGGTGCGCCAGACCCTGGAGCGGCCGGTGGAGCGCAGCGTCACGGTGCGGGGGGCGGGCGGCATGGAACAACGCCCCACGGTGACCATGAGCATCTGCGTCGGCGACAAGGTCTATGAGGAGTGGTTCACCCTGCGGGATCGCAGCAAGATGATCTACCCCGTGCTGCTCGGCCGCCGTTTGCTGGCCGAACTGGGGCCGGTGGATGCGAGGCGTACCTTCACGGTACAGCCCAGCTGCCGCTGAGGGGCGTGGAGAAAAAACGGGGGCCAGGCCCACGTTTTTCATGGCTGAACGCCGGGCTTGCCAACCCTCATGCCGAACGCGGCGGGGCGGGCAGCAGCACGCTCACCTCCAGCCCCCCCTGCGGCCGGTTGTGGATGTCGAGATCCGCCCCGTGCAGCTGGGCGATGCGCGAGACGATGGCCATGCCGAGCCCCACGCCGTCCCCCTGCTGGGGGTTGACCCGGAAGAAGCGCTCGCACAGTCGCGACAGGGCGGCGGTGGGGATGCCGGGACCGTTGTCCCGCACATCCACCCGGACCCGGTTGCCCTCCTGGCTGACCATCACGGCGATCTCGCCACCCGCCTGGGTGTAGCGCAGCGCATTGTCGATGAGGTTGCCGAACATCAGGTCCAGCAGCATGGCTTGCCCCATCACCTGCAGATGCTCGCCCCCCTCCAGGGAGAGCTGCTGATCCTTCTTCAGGGCGATGGGGGCCAGGGTGGCCAGGGTGCCCTGCAGCAGGGGGAGCAGGGGGAGGGCGGTGAGCGCCGGCGTCTGCTGGTTGTCGATGCGGGCCTGGGTCAGCAGCTGGCGGATCAGGCGATCGCTGCGATCCAGGGCCAGGAGCATCTTGCGCAGCGCCTGCTCGCGACTCGCCTCGTCCTCGGCCGCCATGGCATTCTCGCTGTGGATGCGCAGCACCGCCAGCGGGGTGCGCAGCTCGTGGGCCGCCTCGTTGGTGAACTGTTTCTCCCGCTCCAGGGTGTCCGCCAGGGCGTGCATCAGCCGGTTGATCTCCCCCACCAGGGGCGTCAGCTCCTCGGCCTTGATGGCCAGGTTGAGGGGACTCAGGTTGGCGGGGTGGCGCTCGCCGATGGCCTGGGCCAGCTGGTGCAGCGGGGCCAGGCCACGGGTGATCAGCCACCACAGCAGGCCGAGCAGGAAGGGCAAGGTGATGAAGAGCGGCAGCATGGTGAGGGTGGCCATCTTGCTTGCCAGCTCCCCCCGCTCGTCGTCCCGCTCCGCCACGATGAGCCAGGTCTGCTCGTCCTTGTTGTAGAGGGTGAAGGTGCGCCAGTCGTGGCCGTCGCGGTGCACGGCGCCAAAACCCAGTTCCGGCTTGCCGAACAGCTGGCGCGGGGCGCTGGGGGAGCGCAGCAGTATGTTGCCCTCCTCATCCGTCATCTGGAAGGTGAGGTTGCGCTCGAACTCGTGGCCATAGGGGGTGAACTCGTTGTCCTCCCCGATCTGGCCGAAGCCGCTCGGCTCCTGGTGGGGGGCGTTCGGCTCGGCCTGCTCCCACTCCTGGTAGATGGCGCCGTTGCTCGGCAGATCGCCGCTCTGCTGCAGATAGCGGTTGAGCAGCTGGTTGGTGATGCGGGCGGACTGGGCCAGGCGGGCATCGAACAGCTCCTCCATCTCGTGGTTGGCCTCCAGATAGCCGATGAGGCCGCTGACGGCGAGGCTGACGCTGACCAGGGCCAGGATGCCGGAGAGCAGGAAGCGGCGGATGGAGCGGACGCGACTCATGGTGCCAGGGCTCCCTTGCCAGCCTGGCTGTCGAGCTGGGGCACTATGTAGCCGACCCCGCGTATGTTGCGGATGAGCTCGGGGAAAAACTTCTTGCGCAGGTGGTGGATGTGCACCTCCACCGCATTGCTCTCGGCCCCCTCGTCCCAGCCGTAGAGGCTCTGCTGCAGCTGGTCGCGGCTGAGCACCCGGCCGCTCTGGGTGATGAGCTCTTGCAACAGCTTGTACTCGTGGGGCGTGAGCTTGACCGGCTCCCCCCGGTAGGTGACCTGCTGGGAGGCCGGGTAGAGCTGTAGCTCCCCGTACTCCAGCACCGCCTGGGCCTGCCCTTTGCTGCGGCGCACCAGGGCGCGCAGGCGGGCGTTGAGCTCCTGCAGGGCGAAGGGCTTGACCATGTAATCGTCGGAGCCCGCGTCCAGCCCCAGCACCCGGTCGTCCAGGGCATCCCGGGCGGTGAGGATGAGCACCGGCAGGCTCTGCCCTTCCCGGCGCAGCTTGCGCAGCAGGCTGATGCCGTCGATGTCGGGCAGGTTGAGGTCCAGAATGAGGGCGGCGAACTCCTCGCTCTTGAGCGCCGACAGGGCGGGCAGCCCCTGTTGCAGCCAGTCCACCGTGTAGCCGCTGCTGCGCAGTGCATCCACCATGCCGTCCCCCAGCATCACATCATCTTCCACCAACAGGATCCGCATTCTCTTCTCCCCTCAAACGGCACTGCCCACCAGTATGCAAGCTGGTGGGCTGAGTTTAAATAGCGCACTGTTCTGCCTGTATTTACAGCTTGGCGAGACGCTCGCGGATCTCCTGTCTGCGGCCCTCGTCCGCCAGCTCGCGCCCCGGGCGGGCAGGGGCGGCCAGGGCCTTGTCTAGGTAGACCTTCGCCTGGGCCTTGTCCCCCTGATCCAGCAGGAAGTCGCCGTAGAAGAAGTTGGGGTCGATGCCGGTGGGGTTGATGGCGAGCGCCTGCTTGAGCAGCTGCTCCGCCTTCTCGTCATCGCCAAAGCCTACCGGCCAGCCCGGCACCTGGTAATAGAGCGAACCCAGGCTGGTGTAGGCCGAGCCGTCCAGCGCCTTGGGATCCTGCTTGATGGCGATCTCCAGCTTGGCCTTGGCCTCCTTCACCAGACTCAGTGCCCCCAGCCCGCCCTTGGCACCAGCCCAGGTGCTCTTGACGATGGCGGACCAGATCAGCAGATCGGTACGAAACGCCTCCTTGGCACTCGCCTCATCGGCCTTTGCACTCAGGGTCTCCAGGCAGCTCTCCTTGGCCTTGCCGGTCTGCTGGTACTGGCAGTGGGCCCATTGCTGCTGGATGGCTGGCAGGGCATCGGCGGCCCGGGCCAGGGGGCTGACCAGCGTACCTCCCAGAGTGAGCAGCAGGAGGCCGTGGGCGACGCGGGGACGGAATGTGGCGTGTTTCATCTCAATGTTCCTTCTCGTTCGTAGCGGAGGACCCGTGGGGAGGGTGACCCGGGGCGTGGGAGCGGCGGGCATGGCGTTCTATGATGGGGAGCTGCCTGGCCAGCGCCAGATCCACCACGGCGGGCAGCAGGGCGTTGAGGCGCACGAACAGCTTCTCCGGCCAGCCGAGCCAGTAGCGTCGCGTCTCGTTGCACAGGGCGATGACGGCCTCCTCGGCCACGTCCTGGGGGCTGTCGGTGTGGGTGCCGAGCTCGGCATTCATGGCGTAGGCCGCCTCGGAGTTGAGCAGGGTGCGGGTGGCACGGGGGGCGAAGTGGATCACCTTGATGCCGCTCCCTTCCAGCTCCCGTCCCAGCGCCTCGCTGAAGCCGCGCAGGGCGAACTTGCTGGCACAATAGACGCTGTAGCCAGCAAAGCCGATGGCCCCGAGGCTGGAACCCACGTTCATGATGATGGCGGGTTTGCGCAGCCTTGGCAGCAGGGCGCGGGTGAGCTGGATGGGCGCTTCTATGTTGAGCAGCACCTGGCGCGTCACCTGCTCGCCGCTCTGATCTTCCAGCCAGGCGAACTGGTTGCAGCCCGCGCTGTTGATCAGCACGTCCAGTCCCTCGTCCAGGGCCGGGTGTTGCAGCAACCGGGCACGCTCCTGGGGCGAGCCGAGATCGGCGCTCACCGACTGGTGGCGCTCCGGGTGGGGCAGCTCCTTGCGCAGGCGCTCCAGTGCGCCCGCCCGGCGCCCGTGCAGCAGCAGGTGAGCGCCCTGGGCCGCCAGCTCCATGGCCAGGGCTTCACCGATGCCGCCGCTGGCACCGGTGAGCAGTATGCGTTTCCCTTCTAACTTCATTGAGCGGATCCCGTGAGCTGATAGAGCATGTCGCCGTAGAGGCGGTAGACCACCTTGGCGGCGTGAATGATGGCGGCCTGATCGGCGGGGTTCTCCACCCGGTCCATCAGGGACTCGAAGAACTTGAGGTGTTCCTGATCCAGGGCACCGTGGGAGCTCAGGTAGCTCATGGCCTGGGGGGGCAGGCCGAGGCCGCTCTTGAGCTGGTCTGCGACGGTCAGGGCGATGGCGACGCTGGTGCCTTCCAGCACCTGGACCATGCCGAAGAAGCCCATGGGATTGCCGCGCTGGATCTGGTCGTAGAGGAAGGCCACCATCAGCTCGATGGGCAGGCCGGGCTGGCCGTGGCGCACCGCCTCGGCATCGCCGCCACAGGCGCGGATGTCATTGAGGATCCACTCCTGATGGCCGTACTCCTCGTCGATGTACTCCCGGATGGCGCCGCGTACCCACTCGTACTCCTGGCCCAGCTTGCCACCGGTCGCCATCAGGAGCGGCACCGTGTGGCGCACGTGATAATAGGCCTGCGCGAGGAAGGCAAGGTAGGTGTCGCGATGAATGTCGCCACGGCGACAGGCCTCGATGATGGGGGCGTTGAACAGGCGCTCGCGCTCGGTGGCGGTGGCCTGTTGCAGGGTCTGGTAGAAGCTCATGAGGTTTCTCCTGTGAGGCATTGGCGTATCTGCCGGGAAAAGTGCTGATAAATCTCGTCGCGACGGGGGCGGCCGTTGGCGGTCAGCAGGCCGGGGTGTTGATCCAGGGCCGCCGGCAGCCAGTGATGAATGCGGGCGTAGTCGGGCAGCTGCTGGTTGAGCCTGGCTATCTGCTCCGGCAACTGGGGCTGGGTGCCCGGCAGCGGCTGGATCAGGGCCACGTTGGCGGGCTGGCCGTCGCCGAAGACCACGATGCGGGCGATGGCCGGACAGAGCTGGGCCTGGGCCTCCACCCATTCCGGCGAGAAGTTGCGGCCAAAGGCGGTGATCTGCACGTTCTTCTTGCGCCCGGTGATGTGCAGGAAGCCCTCGGCATCCAGGTGGCCCAGATCCCCGGTGGCGATGGTTCCGGCGAGGGGGGCCTCTTCCCCCAGATAGCCCAGCATGGCGCTGCCGCTCACTAGGACCTCGCCGTCGGCGGCGATCGCTACCTGACAGTGGGGCAGGGGCAGGCCGACGCTGCCGGGGCGATCCCCCAGCGGGCCGTTGAGGGCCACGACGGAGCCGCACTCCGACAGGCCATAGCCCTCGTAGACCGGCAGCCCCAGTGAGCGGGCGTGGGCGATGAGATCGGGGGCGACCTTGCCCCCGCCGACGGCGATGAAGCGCAGCCTCTTGAGTGGCTCGGTCAGGGCCGGGGTGGTGCGGCACAGGGCCAGCAGCAGGCGCAGCAGTTCGGGCACCAGCACCAGGCTGTGGCTGGGCCAGCGTAGCAGGGCCTGGGCCAGGGTGGCCGGGTCCAGGGCGCTGGAGCCGGAGAAGCCGAGCTCCGCCAGCGAAGGAATGCGACTGCAGGCGCCGGTCAGCAGCGGCACATAGAGGCCGGTCAGATTCTCCAGCAGGGTGGCCAGCGGCAGCAGGGTCAGGTGCTGCTCAACCCGGGCCGGGGCGACCCGCTCTGCCAGGGAGGTGCAGACGGCGGTCATCTGTGCCAGGGATAGGCAGACCCCCTTGGGCTGGCCCGTGGTGCCGGAGGTATAGGTGATCTTGGCGGTGCCGTCGGGCAGCGCCGGGCGTCTGGCCGGGGTGCGCCGCCACAGGGGGAGCGCCTGCGCAGCCGGAGTGCCCGTCAACAGTTGCAGGTGGGGGGCGGCCTGCCAGCCCTCGTGCTTGGGGCCCACCAGGGCATCGGCGCCGCTGCTCTCCAGCAGCCAGGATTGTTGGGCCGGACTGAAGAAGTGGGGCACCGGGATGACGACGATGCCCGCCCGGGTGCAGGCCAGATCGAGCAGCGCCCAGGGCAGGCCGTTGTCGAGCTGCAGGGCCAGGCGTTCAATGCCGGCCTGTTGCAGGCGGTCGGCCAGCTGCTGGATCTGCTGCCACAGGGTCTGGTAGTCCAGCGCCCCCTGGCTGCCTTGCAGGGCCGGCTGGTGCGGTGTCTGGCTGGCGTGGCGGGCGATGGCGTCGAACAGGCTCATTGAGCGCACCTCATGTGATGGTCGAGACAGTGCTGGCTGAACAGGGTGGGCATGGTTTCCAGCAGGTTGAGCAGCAGGCTGTTCTGGGCCAGCACCTCGCGTCCCTGATTGATGTCGCCCACCATCACCCTGGGCTGGCAGCGGTAGTATTCCCCCCAGGCGCTGGCGTCGTCCCCCACCTGGTGAGCCTGGGCGGGGGCCAGCTCCACCGGGTTGAGGCGCAGACGGGTAAAGCTGTTGCGCAGTTTGGCGGTGCCGGTGAAGACCACGTAGTCGAGGGCGTTGTCGCACAGCAGCCGGCAGAGGGCGGCAAACATCAGGCGGGCATTGCCCGGCTGGCTGCAGGCAAAGTTGCCCACCTCTATGATGCGGTTGCGGGCCGGGCGCACCCCGAGGCAGGTCTCGATGGCGGCCTCCACGGGTTGCTCCAGATACTGTTCCAGATAGAGGCGCTCACCGCTGGCCTGCTTGAGCCCACAGGCCCCGACCAGCACGCCGTCGGCCCTGTAGAGCCCGAGCAGGCAGGGGAGAAAGTGGGGAATGCGGGCGTTGAACTCCAGGGTGTAGGCCGACTGGATATAGGTCTGCAGCGCCATGACCTGCTGCGGGGACTCGGCCAGGATCAACCTGTAGGGGGCTTGGATCTCTGTGGTCATGGTTGGCTCCTTCTTTTGCGATGGGTTGAGAGTAAAAGGGCAAACTTAAGAAACCCTTAAGGCATGAAAAAAGAGGCGAACGGGAGAGGGAGGCCGCACCGACCATGGGCACACAGACAAAACAGTTGCCAGCGGCGGGCGTGGCAGGCACTATGCCCCGCTGTCGCCACCCGAGGAGTCCCCATGTCATCCCCAGTTCGCTGTCCCCTCTGCTCATCCAGCCAACACTACCCCCTGCCGGTGGCAGGCAAGGGCTATCACCGCTGTCTGGCGTGCGAGCTGGTCTGGCTGGACGAGGCGGACCACCTGGACGAGGCGGCCGAAAAGGCGGTCTATGACGGGCACGACAACCGGGTGGACGATCTCGGTTATCGGCGCTTTCTGATGCGCGCGTTCGGGGAGGTGCTGGCGCGGGTGTCGCCCCCGGCCAGCGGCCTCGACTTCGGCTGCGGCCCGGGCCCGGCGCTGGTCGCCATGGGGCGGGAGGCGGGCTATGAGATGGCGGGCTACGACAAGTTCTATGCCGATGAGCCAGAGCTGCTGACGAGACAGTATGACTTTATCACCAGCACCGAGGTGGTGGAGCACCTCGCCGAGCCACGCGCCGTGCTGGACGGGCTCTGGGCCCGCCTCCACCCCGGCGGTGTGCTGGTTCTGCAGACCCAGCGGGTGCTCGGGGACGAGCGCTTCAAGACCTGGCGCTACCGCCACGACCCGACCCACATCGTCTTCTTTGCCGAGGCGTCGTTTCGCGCCTTGGCCGCGTGCTGGCAAGCAGAAGTCGAATTTCCCCATGCCGATGTGGCGGTCTTCACCAAACCCTGAGCGGGGCGTTTTCATTTGGTCATGAGTTGGGCATGCTGGTGGTTTGAATCCCAGGAACGGATGCCCCCATCGTCATGTCGACTCCCCACCTCTCACTGCAAGACGCCCGCCACCTGCAGCTCGCGGCCCAGGGGCTGCTGACGCCCCCCAGGCGCAAGGCGAGTCAGGCCGACGTGCTGGCCTGCATCCGCCGCATGGCGCTGCTGCAGATAGACACCATCTCGGTGGTGGCCCGCAGTCCCTATCTGGTGCTGTTCAGCCGCCTCGGCCAGTATGACCCCCGCTGGCTGGAGCAGCTGCTGGCCGGGGGCGACATCTTCGAGTACTGGGCCCACGAGGCCTGCTTCGTCCCCCGGGAGGATTACCGGCTGCTGCGCCACCGCATGCTGGATCCCGCCGCCATGGGGTGGAAGTTCTCGGCACAGTGGCTCAAGACCCACGGCGGCGAGATAGAGCAGATCGTGGCGCGCATCCGCGAGGAGGGGCCGGTGCGGGCGGCGGACTTCGAGCGCAAGGGGGGCAAGGGTAACGGCTGGTGGGACTGGAAGCCCGAGAAGCGCCACCTTGAGGTGCTGTTCACCGCGGGGCGCCTGATGGTGCGCGAGCGGCGCAACTTCCAGCGGGTCTACGATCTCGCCGAGCGGATCCTCCCCGAGTGGAACGACGAGCGGGATCTGCCGAGCCGGGAGCTGGCACAGCGGGACATGGTGCGGGCCAGCTGCCGGGCGCTGGGGCTGGTCAAGACCGGCTGGGTGGCGGATTACTACCGGCTGCGCCGCGGCAAGTACGACGCCCTGCTCCACCAGCTGGCGGACGAGGGGGAGCTGTTGCCGGTGCGGGTGGAGGGGTGGCAGCACGGCGCCTTCGTGCACGCCTCCCTGGCCGGCGAGCTGGCTCAGGCGCAGGTCGGCACCCTCAAGGCGACCCATACCACGGCCCTGTCACCGTTTGATCCTCTGGTGTGGGATCGCAAGCGGGCCAGCGAGTTGTTTGGCTTTGACTACCGCATCGAGTGCTATACCCCGGCTCCCAAGCGCCAGTACGGCTACTTCGTGTTGCCCCTGCTGCATCGCGGCAGGCTGGTGGGCAGGATGGACGCCAAGGCCCACCGCAAGGAGGGGGGGTTCGAGGTGAAGAGCCTCTATCTGGAGGCGGGGGTCAGAGTGACGCGCACCCTGGCGCAGGACTTGCTCAAGGCGCTGCAAAGGCTGGCCGACTGGCACCAGACCCCGCAACTGAGATACGGCGCCGTGCCCGCCCCCTTGCTGGGACTGTGGCAAAACGAGGTGGTGTGATTCGCCGGCTCCCAGACAAAGAAAAACCGGGCACCAGGCCCGGTTTTTTGATGGCGATCGGAACCGCTTACTGGAACACCAGCACCATCAGCAGGCCGACGGTGATGGCGGACACCAGGAAGGCGAAGCCATAGAACACGTAGTGGTGCAGCTTGGTGGTGTGGATCCCCAGGTCGTGCAGGCCGTGGTAGATGCGGTGCATGCCGTGCCAGACGGGCAGGGCGATGATCACCAGCAGGATGCAGGCACCCCACCAGGAGCTGGCGAATTCGAGCACGCGCTCGTAGCTCATGGTCTCCACGTCCATGATGCCCATGGGCACCAGCAGACCTGTGATGAGGACAATGACCGGCAGCAGCATGGCAACGACCATGCCACCCGCACCAAACAGACCCCAGTAAATTGGCTCGTCAGAACGTCTCATTGTTTTCTCCTCAGGCCACGATGATCAGGACAAGCAGGGATACCACCGCCAGCGCCACATACTGGGCGATGACGATCGGCTTCTCCGGCACCAGGTCTTCACCACGGAAGATGCGCATGGCTTTCGGGGCCAGGGCGAACCAGGTCTTGGCGTGGAACAGGCAGGCTGCCAGGGCGACGACGTGGAACAGGATGGCGATCGGGCTCTGCAGGGATTCCAGCCAGCCGTTGAACGCCTCCTGACCCTGGACCAGGCGCATCAGACCCCACATCAGCACCACGGCATAGATGGAGACGAAGATGCTGGTGCCTTCGCGGATCATGTAGCCGGTGTAGAAGGCATTCTTCAGCCACCAGTCTTTCTTCATCTCGCGCACGTAGGGCTTACGTTTGCTCTCAGTGTTGTTCATGGTCTCACTCCTGGTCTCAATCCGGCTTGAACATGGCGATCATGTAGTCCTTGGCGCTCTCGACCTTGCCAAGCTGGATGGCGGCGGCCGGATCCACGCCCTTCGGGCACACTTCGGAGCAGTAGCCCACGAAGGTGCAACCCCAGACGCCTTCGTCCTGGCTGATGATCTTCATCCGCTCCTTGGACGCGCTGTCGCGGTTGTCGGCGTTGTAGCGGTAGGCCAGTGCCAGGGCCGCCGGACCGGTGAACTTCTTGTTGATGCCGTACTGCGGGCAGGCGGCGTAGCACAGACCGCAGTTGATGCACATGGAGAACTGGTGATACTTCGCCATGTCGGCCGGGGTCTGGGTGTACTCGCCATCGCACAGGTTGCGCGGCTCGGCCGGGATGATGTAAGGCTTGATGCTCTCCAGCTTCTCGATGAAGTCGGACATGTCCACCACCAGATCGCGCTCGATCGGGAAGTTGTTGAGCGGCTCAATGGTCATCTTGCCCGGCAGGTAGTCCCGCAGGAAGGTCTTGCAGCCGAGTTTCGGAATGCCGTTGACCATCATGCCGCAGGAGCCACAGATCGCCATCCGGCAGGACCAGCGGAAGCTCAGGGTGGAGTCCAGTTGATCCTTGATGTACTGCAGGGCATCCAGCAGGGACATCTCTTTGAGGTAGGGCACCTGGAAGGTCTGCATCCAGGGCTCGTTATCCTGCTCCGGACGGTAGCGCAGGATTTCAATTTCGATCATCTCAGCCATTCTTCTTAGCCTCGTCTTGTTTCTCACCCTCGGAACCGTACACGCGCTTGGCCGGTTGGGATTTAGTGATCTTCACATCGGAATAGTCGATGGTCGGGGCCCCTTCGCCGTTGTAGAAGGAGAGAGAGTGCTTGAGGAAGTTCACGTCATCACGCTCTTCGTAACCGTCCAGACGCTGGTGGGAACCGCGGGACTCTTTCCGGTTGATGGCGGAGTGCGCCATGGCTTCGGCCACGTCCAGCATGTAGCCAAGCTCGATGGCGTACAGCAGATCGGTGTTGAAGACGGAGGACTTGTCGTTGATCTTGATCTTCTTGTAACGGGCCTTCAGCTCGTTGATCTTGTCGATGGTGCCCTGCATCAGCTCTTCGGTACGGTAGATACCGACGCCCGCTTCCATGGACATGCCGAGTTCATTGCGGATATCCGCCGGGTTTTCGGTGCCGTCGATGTCGAGCAGGGAGAGGTGCTGCTTGATGAGCGCCTCGGCCTTGGCGGCCAGGGCGGCGGTGTCGCCGTGAGCCTGGGTCTTGGCGAATTCACCGGCGTGTTCACCGGCCACCTTGCCGAAGACCACGATCTCGGACAGGGAGTTGGAACCCAGACGGTTCGCGCCGTGCAGACCGACGGAGGCACACTCGCCCAGGGCATAGAGGCCCGGCAGACGGGTGGCGCACTGGCCGTTGGTCTCGATGCCGCCCATGGTGTAGTGGGCAGTCGGACGCACCGGGATCGGCTCCTTGACCGGATCCACACCCACGTAGGCCTTGGCCAGTTCGCAGATGAAGGGCAGACGCTCCTTCAGATATTTCTCGCCGAGGTGGCGCAGGTCGAGGTGAACCACGTCGCCCATGGGGCCCTGGATCACGCGGCCTTTCTGCTGCTCCTGCCAGAAGGCCTGGGAGAGGCGGTCGCGCGGACCCAGCTCCATGTGCTTGTTCTTCGGCTGGCCGACCGGGGTTTCCGGGCCCAGACCGTAGTCTTGCAGGTAGCGGTAGCCATCTTTGTTCAGCAGGATGCCGCCCTCACCACGACAACCCTCGGTCATCAGGATGCCGGTGCCCGGCAGACCGGTCGGGTGGTACTGGACGAACTCCATGTCCCGCAGGGGCACGCCGTGGCGGTAGGCCAGGGCCATGCCGTCACCGGTGACGATGCCGCCGTTGGTGTTGTAGCGATAGACGCGGCCGGCACCGCCGGTGGCCAGCACCACGGACTTGGCCTGGATGAAGCGGGTGATACCGTTCTGGATGTCAAAGGTGACGACACCCTGGACGCGGCCATCTTCCACGATGAGATCCAGGCAGAAGTGCTCGTCGAAGCGCTTGATGCTCGGGTACTTGATGGAGGTCTGGAACAGGGTGTGCAGGATGTGGAAGCCGGACTTGTCGGCGGCGAACCAGGTACGGGGGATCTTCATCCCGCCGAAACGGCGCACGTTGGCCTTGCCATCGGGCTTGCGGCTCCAGGGGCAGCCCCAGTGCTCCAGCTGGATCATCTCGTTGGTGGCGTTTTCGACGAAGTACTCGACCACGTCCTGCTCGCACAGCCAGTCGCCGCCGGAGACGGTGTCATTGAAGTGGTTTTCGAGGGAGTCGTCATCGCGGACGACGCCGGCGGCACCACCTTCGGCAGCGACGGTGTGGCTGCGCATGGGGTAAACCTTGGAAATCAGGGCGATGTCCAGGTCGGGGTGGGCTTCTGCAATGGCGATTGCGGCACGCAGGCCACCGCCACCGGCACCGATGATGGCAACATCGGTCTTGATAATATCCACATCTGCCTCCTTAGGGATAGATTTGCTGGGCACGATTTTGCTCTATGAAAAAAATTCAGGCTTGATGCAAGTCAAACTGCTTTGTTTTAGTGCTTGGCAACGGTGATTTTTATTACAACCACCCCATTCCTTGGATGAAAATGCCGTCATTATCGCCATCCATCAGTGATCTGGATCAGCCGTACTCGCTACTCTGGTGATTTTAACTCCAAGATTATACGTAGTTTTCTTTCAAAAAAATGAGAAATGCCTCTCTTTTTGGGTATTACCCATAAAGTTTTTAAGTTTTTTATCAAAACAGTTTAATGATAACTATTATCACGATGACATATCGATATTAGGCATCAAAAAAGTAATGCGAATATAGCCATGACAGACTGCGCCCGTCTCCCACACATGGGCAAAAGGAGATGTCGATCACAGGGTTGAGGGTCTCGAAAGGGGATTATAACCGTTGAAACAAAAAGGGTTTATAAAAAAAGGGGCCTGAACGGCCCCTTTCTTCCCATGGTCGATCAGATGCGGAACATGCCGACCTGATTATTCAATTCACCTGAAATATTTTTAAGCTGGGCCGACAGATTGCGGGAGCTGTCCGCATCCACTGCCAGCTCGTCCGAGACATCCTTGACCGCCTGGATGTTGCGGCTCACCTCGTCGGTGACGGCACGCTGTTCCTCGGCGGCGCTGGAGATCTGGGTCGCCATGTCGGAGATCTGGTTGATGGAGGTGGTGATCTGCTCCAGTGCCTGGGTCGCATCGTTGGCATCTTCCACGCTGTTCTGGGCCAGCAGCTGACCCTCGTGCATGGTACTGACGGCGCCCTGGGTGTTGCGCTGCAGGGTCTCTATCATGCTGCGGATCTCGACGGTGGAGCTGTGGGTGCGCTGGGAAAGCACCCGCACCTCGTCGGCCACCACGGCAAAGCCGCGTCCCTGCTCGCCAGCCCGGGCGGCCTCGATGGCGGCGTTGAGCGCCAGCAGGTTGGTCTGCTCGGCGATGCCCTGGATGGTGGAGAGGATGGTGTTGATCTCCTGGGCGTTCTTCTCCAGTTCCTGAATGATGCCGGAGGCCTGCTTGACCTGGGTAGCGAGATCCGTGATGGAGCGCTGGTTGCGGGCAATCACCTGCTTGCCGTGCTCGCAACTGCTGGAGGAGCTGCGGGCCGCTTCCGCGGTCTGCTCGGCGTTGCTGGCCACTTCGACGGCGGTGGCGGACATCTCGTGCACTGCGGTCGCAATCTGGGAGATCTCGTTTTGCTGGCGGGCCAGCCCCTGGTTGGATTTCTCCGCCATGTCGTGGGAAGACCTGGCCTGCTGGTTGAGCTGGGTGGAGGAGTTGGAGATGTCCTGCACCATGACGTGGATGCGCTCGATGAAGGTGTTGACGTGCTTGGCGACGGTACCGACCTCGTCTTCACGCTCGATCTTGATGCGACGGGTGAGATCGCCGTTGCCGCGGGAGAGATCGGCAATCGCCTCGCCCAGGGTTTTCAGCGGCGCCAGGGAGCCGTTGATGGCGACATAGGAGAAGCCCGCCACGATGAGGATGGTCAGCAATCCCTGGATGAGGGCGGAGGTGACCATGCGGGAGACGGACTGGTAGGCGACCGCTTCGTCCACCACGATGCCGAAATACCAGTTGGTGTTGGGGATCTCGGTGAGGTCGAATACGCTTGCCTTGCCGCTGATATCCATCTCGGAGATGGTGTTGTCATGGGCCAGCTCGTTGACCTTGGCTGCCGTCAGCTCCGGGGAGATGGCGGTGGCGGGTTTGAGGGTCAGATCCTTGTCCGGGTGGGCGATGATGGTGCCGTTGCTGTCCACCAGAATGGCATAGGTGCCTTCCGAGTTCATGGCGAGCACGTCTTTCACCAGACCGTCGATGGAGACGTCACCGGCGATGACGCCGTCGGTGTTGCCACGACTGAAGGGCTCGGCGATGGTGATGATGAGCTGGCCGGTGGTGATGTCGGCATAAGGGGCCGTGATGGCGAGCTTGCCGGCGGCCATGGCGTCTTTGTACCAGGGGCGCTGGCGCGGATCATAGCCGGCCGGCAGATCGGTCGGCTTGCTCTGGATCATCCGGCCATCCTTGGTGCCCACATAGACGAGATCGAAGTTGCCCGCATTCATGGACTGGGCCAGGTGGCTGAGGGGCTCGTCTTCCTTGGCGAAGGCTTCCTTGGTGGCGGTGACGAGATTGATGCGGGCGTCGAGCCAGCGGGAGATCCCCTTGACGTTGGCGACCGAGCTGTCGTCGATGAAGCTCCAGATCAGCCGCTGGGTTTCACTGCGCAACTGGGAGGTGTTGTACCAGACCTGCAGGCCGGTGATGACCAGAATGATGGCCCCGATGGAGAGGACCAGCTTGTTCTTGATGGATAGGTTCATGTTTACATCCTTGTGAGCGTCAGTCAGAGATCCATGGTGTTTGTTATTGTTATGAGCCAACTCTGTATCGGCTGGCTATGGACTTTATGTATCCCGGTGCACCGCATTTTTTCAATTCTTTTCACCTCCTTGTGGCCTGCCAGGCCGCGCCGATACTCAGCTGAATCGATCTGGCCGGTTGGTGAAGATGCCATCGACACCCATGCTGGCGAGGGCGCTCCCATCACTCACTTCGTCGACCGTGTAGACCAGGATCTTGAGCCCCCGGCGATGGGCATCCGCCACCAGGGTCTCTTCGACGAAATCCACGTCGCAGTTCAGTGACCAGGCCCCCAGCGTCTCGGCGAAGGCGGCGCCGTCGAGGGGCAGGCTGGCCGTGAGGGCGCCGATCCTGATTTCCGGTCGCAGTCCCTTGAAGCGTAACAGCTCGGGATGATGAAAGGAGGAAACGATCCAGTGCGCCTGGGTAAAGCCAAGCTCGGCCTCGGCCCGCCTGGTCAGGGCGGCCACCGGCTCGGCGGTGTGGGCGCCCTTGAGCTCGATGTGCAGTTCGCAGCGCCCCGCCACCAGTGCCATCACCTGCCACAGGGTCGGGATCCGCTCCCCGTCCCCCGCATCCAGGCTCGCCAGGTACTCCCGGGATTGCCCGGTCAGCACACCCTGGCCGTTGGTGCAGCGCTCCAGCCGCCGGTCGTGGAAGACCCAGAGCTCTCCGTCGGCCCACTGCACGTCCAGCTCGATGGCTTTGGCACCCAGATCCAGCGCCAGGCTCATCGCCTTGAGGGTATTCTCCGGGGCCAGGCCGCTGGCACCGCGATGGGCAATGATCTGCATGATGGCTCCTGTTGTCGTCTTTGGGGGCTTCATCCCCGGCTCATCCGGATGTCGATCTGCTGATGTGGCAGATGCATGCCGACCTGGCCGAGTTTCTCCAGGATCAGGGAATGTACCTCGTGCGTAATGGGCATCCGGTGATCCATGTTGTTGACGTAGAGCCGGATCTCGTAGATGAGGGCCGAGTCGGTGAACTCGATGAGGAACACCTCCGGGGCGGGCGTATCCAGCACCAGGGTGGACTCGCGCACGCTCTGCTCCAGCAGTTGCTGTACCTGCTTGGGATTCTGGGTCAGGCCGATGCGAATGCGCAAGCGGACCCGGGTGATGGCATCGGACAGGGACCAGTTGATGAACTGCTCGGTGATGAAGGCCTTGTTGGGGACGATGATCTCCTTCCTGTCCCAGTCCACTATGGTGGTGGCGCGGGTCTTGATCTTGGTGACGGTGCCGGTGAGATCACGGATGGTGACGGTGTCACCCAGGCGGATCGGTTTTTCGAACAGGATGATGAGGCCGGAGACGAAGTTGGCGAAGATCTCCTGCAAGCCGAAGCCCAGCCCCACAGAGAGTGCTGCCACCAGCCACTGGGTCTTGGACCAGTCGATGCCGAGCATGGAGAAGCCGGTGAGGGCGCCAATCAGCAGCACCAGGTACTTGCTCACCGTGGTGAGGGCGAAGCCGGTGCCGGGGGAGAGGCTCAGGTGCTGGAGCAGGGTGAGCTCCATCAACCCTGGCAGGTTGCGGGCGGTGACCACCGTCAGGATAAACGCGAAGACGGTCAGCATCAGATCCTGCAGGGTGATGGCGGAGAGCTGCTCGATGCCGGCCACCTTGCTGCTCACCTGCCACACCTCGATGCTGCTGAGGAAGCTGAATGCCGAGTTGAGATCCGACCATTGCACCACCACCAGCATGGTGAAGCCCAGCATCAGCAGGGTGCGCACCAGGCCGAGGGACTGAGCGCTGATGGTATCCAGATCCAGCTCGGGCTCCTCCACCACATCGGGGATCTCGGAGCTGAGATCGTCCTCTTCCCGCTCCCGCTGCGCCAGGATCTCGGCCCGCTTCTGCTTGGCGCGATCGAAGGCGAGTCGGCGGCGCTGGATCAGCATCCAGCGGTGGGCCAGATAGTAGACGAGCAGGCAGCCGAGCCCCGCCAGAAGGCTCAGCTCCAGCTGGCGCAGCAGGGTGCGGGAGGTGTAGAAGTAGCCGAACAGGGCGCCCAGCACCGCCAGCAGCGGGGCCAGCATCAGGCTGTTCCAGATGAAGTGGTGCAGCAGATGGGGCTTGGTCATGTCTGCCTGACCCCAGGTGAGGGGCAGTTTTTCCCGGTTGAGGCGGGCAAAGAAGAGCAGCAGCCAGAGGGCCCCGATGATGAAGGCGAGGCGCCCCAGGGAGTCGTAGAAGGCGTGTTCCTGATAGCTGCTCGCCATGCCCTGTACGAAGAAGCTCGGGATCAGCACCAGCAGCAGGGTACGAAACTGTCCCCACACTCGCTGCACCCGCTCCTTCTGCCAGCGGAAGTGGAGGATGAGGATCCCCTTCTCCAGAGTGAGGTGGCGCGCCACCAGCAGGGCCAGCAGCAGGAACCAGATTTCACCCAGGCCCCGGGCCACCGCCACCGCGAAGGGATATTGCCAGGCGCCGTCCAGCAGGCCGTGCACCATGAGCACCATGGCGGGCAGCGGCAGGGCGGCGAGCACGGAGCGCACCAGCAACCGGCTGGTGAGGCTGAACTTGTCCTGGGTTACCTTGCCGATGCGCGGGGCAATGTACTGGCTGTATTGAATGAGGTGGCGGGCCAGTTTCAGCCAGCACCAGGCCAGCCCCAGCAGCCCGAGGCCAGCCAGGGTCAGGCTCAGGGGGTTGTTCTCGGCGATGGCCCTGGGCAGTTGCAGCCAGTTGGCCGGGTTGAAGGCAAGGCCGAGGGCGGCCGGGACGCCGAGCAGCACCGCCGGGCTCAGGGGGCGCACGTCCGGCATCCAGAACAGATGGCTGGCGCTGAGTTCGCGGATCTCGTCGATCTTGCTGTTCTGGCGGCTGTAGAGCAGCTTGAGGCGGGTCTGCTCCTGAATGAGGGTGTCGGAGGCATCGTTGAGCCGGGTCAGCAGTTGCCGCCTTGCCTTGAGCAGGTTGTCCAGCACGGCGCGCTGGGCCCTGTCCAGGGTGATGCCGTCTCCACTGAGCAGGCTGTTGCGCAGCTGGACCGGATCCTTCAGGGCATCCTGCTCGGTCTCGTACTGGTATTTGGCCATGCGCGCCTTGACGATGGCTGACTCCAGCCGCTCCAGCGGGAAGTAGGCGGGCAGATCGGCCAGCTTGCTGCGCAGGTTCTCGCCGTAGGCGTTGCTTATCTGCAACCACTCCAGCTGTTCGCGCACCGAATTGACCAGCTCGTTGAGCCCGGAGAGGGAGGTGTCCACCCCCCGTTGCTCGTCCTGCACCCGTTCAATCTGGTCCTCGAGGGCCCCCAGTTGCAGGGAGAGGGCCTGGTTTTGCTGCTGTTGCTCCTGCAAGAGGGGTAGGTCAGAGGTGAGCTGGCGGCGCAGGCGTTCGCTCTCGGCCAGGGCCTGCTCGGTCTTGTCCCGGCGCAGCTGGTTCTGCTGGGCAAGCAGACTGGTCTGCCACTCATCCTCGTCGGTGATGGCGAGGTTGAGCTCCTGCAGCTTGAGCTTGCCCAGATCGTTGCGCTGCTGGGCGGAGAGCTGCTCCAGCTCCAGCATCTGGATCCGGTCGGAGAGGCTCTGCTCCTTGAGTCGGGTGGCCAGTTGCTGGGCCTCCTGCAACCTGTCCGACTCGTTGCTGAAGCTCAGGCGATCGAGCAGGGAGCGGGTCTGGAGCAACTGCTTGCGCAACTCGTCGACCCGCAGGTGATACTCCTGGCCCGTGCTCTCAAGCTGGTTGAGGCTGTCGGTCACCGCCTGACGCTCCTTGCGCAGGTTGAGCTGGCGGTTGCTGCTCAGGCTGATGGCCTGGCGCAGGGCATCCTCCTTGAGGGAGGAGAGGGACGGGCGGGACTGGGGCTGATAGTTGTGCAGCCCCTCCTTGAGACGGGCGGACTCCTTGGGGTAGTCGATGAGGATCTGCTGGTAGGCCTTGCCCTGTTCCCGGTAGCGCTGGGCATCCCGGGCATATTGCAGGGCCTGCTGGTAGCTCTCCCGCAGTTGCTGGTTTTCCGGGGTATCCGTCTTGGGGATGCTTTGCAGCAGCTCCTCTACCTGAGTGATGGCATCATCAGCCTGGACAGCGGAGAAGGGGAACAGGCTGAGACAGAGCATCAGACAGAGCAGGCGTTGCAACATGGCGCACGTTTCCGTTCAGGAGAAGTCGCCCTAGCCTAAAGCAGGGGCCGGGGCGGGTAAAGCCCTCAAGATGAATGATCCACGGCACAAATAACGGGTGATCCGGGTCTTGTTTGGCTATTATTCTGGCCGTTCCCCTTCATTGAGCAATTTATGTCCTCCGTCGATCTGGGCACGGCCCCCCTTTCCCGCCTCTTCTTGCGTTACGTCACCCCCACGGTGGCCGCCATGCTGGTCACCGGCATCTATGTCACCATAGACGGCATCTTCGTCGGCCATATCCTGGGCCAGGACGGGCTGGCCGGCATGATGCTGGCGTACCCCATCTGCGCCGTGCTCTACGCGGTGGGGGCCCTGATCGGCATGGGATCCTCGTCGCTGGCCTCCTTCTATCTGGGCAAGGGGGAGCAGGCCAGGGCGCGCCACATCGTCGGCAATGCCCTGGTGATGGTGCTCATCGCCTCCGCGCTGCTTGCCTTCATTGGCATTCGTTACGGCGAGGCCATGCTTGTCTGGATGGGGGCGCAGGGGGTCATCTTCGACGCAGGCTTTGCCTATCTGCAGTGGTACGCCTGGCTCGGGGTGTTTGCGGTGCTCTCCATGGCCTTTACCGCCCTGCTGCGCAACGACGGGCGACCCGGCCTCACCACCTGGATCCTGGTGGGGGGCGGCGTGCTCAACGTGCTGCTCGACTACCTGCTGATGGCGGTGATCCCCTGGGGGCTGGCGGGGGCCGCCATCGCGACCATGCTCTCCCAGGCGGTCACAGGGGGCCTGTGCCTGTGGCACTTCTTCACCCCCCGCAGCCAGTTGCGCATTCGCTGGGATACCCTGGTGCCCGACTGGCGGCTGATGGGGGAGACATTGCGACTCGGGGTGTCGAGTTTTCTGATGTACCTCTACCTCTCGGTGGTGCTGGCGCTGCACAACAAGGCGCTGCTCTCGGTGGGCACTTCGCTGCACGTGGCCGCCTATGGTGTCATCAGCTACAGCGAGGCCTTCTTCTATCTCATCTTCGAGGGGATCGCCATGGGCATCCAGCCTATCGCCAGCTTCAATGCCGGGGCGGGCAACTGGGCACGGGTGCTGCGGGTGCGCAACCTGGCATTGGGAGTGACCATGGCGGTGGCACTGTGCGGGATGATCCCGCTGTATCTGTGGCCAGAGGCAGTGGTTTATCTGTTTGCGGGGGACAATGCTTCCCTGTTGCCGGTGGCGACCCTCGGTATCTGGCTCTACTTCTGGGGGCTGCCCATGGAAGGCTTGCTGCTGGTGGGGGCCACCTATTTCCAGGCCATCAACCGGGCCCGCATCGCTTCCCTGCTCACCGGCGGCAAGCTGGTGCTGATCGGCGGTTTCCTGTGGGGCTTCTCCTCCCTGTGGGGAGTGGCCGGTGTCTGGCTGGCGCTGCCCACTTGCAGCACTCTGCTGGCCCTGGTGATGTGGCGGGCGATGAGCAGGGAGGGGCGCCAGCACAGCGCTGCCTGAGATGTGGTCATGCGTCCATGAAAAAGGCAGCCAAGGCTGCCTTTTTCATTTTGAGTGCCCCTGCCTGTGGGCGGCAGGTTGCCGGCCTCAGGGCTTGAAGGCGCCGATAAAGATGGCGGGGTCGACGCGGGCGTCGTTGAGGCTGACGTTCCAGTGCATGTGGGGACCGGTGGCGCGGCCGGTGGCGCCGACCCGGCCGACGATGCCACCGCGGGGCAGGCTCTGGCCCAGCTTCACGTCCACCTTCGACATGTGACAGAACATGCTAATGAGGCCCTGGCCGTGGTCGACGAACACCGTATTGCCGTTGAAGAAGTAGTTGCCGATGAGGATGACCTTGCCAGCGGCTGGTGCCTTGATGGGAGTGCCAGCTCCGACCGCGAAGTCGAGGCCGGAGTGGGGGTTGCGCTCCTCGCCGTTGAAGAAGCGGCGCAGCCCGAAGGGACTGGAGAGCGGGCCCTGGACCGGCTTGTCAAACAGCAGGTTGCTCGGCTGAGCCGGACTGAAGGTCTGGTAGGCGCGGGTCTGTTCGGCAAGCTCCCGGTTGATGCGGGTCATGTCTTCGGCCAGCGGATTGACCTGGCGGCTGTTCTTGAGCTTGATGTGCTGCTCACGGTAGTGCTTGGTGCCGACCGTGAAACTCAAGGTGCGGCCATCGCTGGTGGTCACCTGATGGGGGCCGGGCGCGCTCTTGAGCGGGATGCCGACGATGGCAATCCACGTCTTCCCGTCTTCCTGTACGACCAGCACAGGCTTGTCCTGATAGCGCACTGCGGGCGCCTTGGCCCCGCTTCCCAGTGGTACCACGGCCACGCCCCCCGGCACCGGGTGGTTGAGCAGGCGGCTGATAAACCCCGGTTCGGCGTGAAGCGCAGGGCTGCCGAGCAGCAGGAGAAGAAAGAAGAGGCGGCGCATGATGGCTCCATCGGATCAGGGGGAAAGCAAGAGGGGGGAGATGATGCCACATTCTGGCAGTGCTGTCCGTCAACCGTGGCCGATAAACTCGTCGGCTGCGGCCCAGAAGGACGCAACGGACACGCCATTGCAGCGAGGTGAATGCTCTGGTTGCGGGTGCCCGCTTTCCCTTCGACCTTGCCAGCCTGATCAGGGGGCCGCTGCGCTACCGCTTCTCGGGGGGGCTCGCGAGCGACAACCGCTTCATCACCACCAGCCTGGCCGGTGTCGGGGTGGGCATGGTCGAGCAGGGGGCCCTGACCCCTATTCCATTCGATACCGCCATCGCGGTACCCTACTCGGCGGCGACCCAGGCCACCGACTGCAAGATGAGGCTCTCCCCGACCCAGCTGCCGGGCCAGGTAGTACGCACCGGCCCCTACACCGGCACCATCATGGTCACGGTGAGCGTGCCCTGAGGAGACGCCGCTTCGCCCCTATTTTTCGACGAGGTCAATGATGAACAGTGACAGGGCCCTGCGCCACGAACCCAAACGCCATGGCATAGGACAGGGCTGGATCTGGATCCGCACCGGATTCGACATCTTCAACAAGGGGATGGGTGCCAGCGTGGCCATGATAGTGCTCTGGTTTGTGGTGGGCATCGTGCTGGATCAACTGCCGGCGGGGGGCTTGATCTCCCAGTTGCTCTACATGGTGTGGGGGGCTGGCTGGGTGGCGGTGGCGCGGCGAGGTCACCAAGGCGAGGCGCTGCAATTTGGCGACTTCTTTGCCGGTTTCCGCCATCGGTTGACCCCCTTGATGCTGGGGGGCCTGATGGTGCTCGGCCTCATCATGGGGATCCTGATGATCTGTGTGTTCCTGCTGCACCAGTGGGGACTTACCGGCCTGTTGTCCGCGGATCCGGGCTCCCTGGCGCTGACCCCGGAGCAGGCACGGGGCTTCCTCGTCTGCGCCCTGGTGGGATTGGCACTGTTCGTTCCCGTGCTGATGGCCATCACCTTCGCCCCCGCCCTTATCCTCTTCCATCAGGTCGGGGTCTGGCAGGCAGCCATGCTCAGCTTCAAGGGATGTCTGCGCAACATGTGGCCCTTCCTCTGGTGGGGGCTGCTCGGGGCCGTGCTGATCTTCTTTGGCGCACTCCTGATGCTGGTGGGCCTGCTGGTGGTGCTGCCTGCCATCAACTACTCCATCTATGCCGCCTATCACGACATCTATCTGGAGGATCAGGAGGCCGAGGAGGGAGAGACCCCGGTCAAGGCATTCGGTTTCGAAGCCTGACCGGGCACAGGATGGAGCAAAGAGGGGCCGCGAGGCCCCTTTTTTGTGCGGCTCGCAGGGATCAGAGAGAGGGAGGGGCTTCCTGCCACAGGGGATCGTCCGCCATCCGCTCCACGAGAAAGTCGAGGAAGCTGCGCAGCAGGGGGGACATCTGTTTGCGGGTGCCATAAACGGCATAGACGCCGAGGCGCTTGGGCTGCCACGGGGTGAGCAGGGGGACCAGGGCGCCGCTTGCCAGATGGGGCTGAACCGAGTAGGCGGGTTGCAGGCTGATCCCCGCCCCGTCCAGGGTGGCGGCCAGCAGCAGGTTGGAGATGTTGGCGCTGAGGTTGCCGCTCACCGGGACGGATTCGGGACCATCGGGCCCCAGAAACTCCCACAGGCTCTTGCCGAAATAGGTGTAGGTGAGGCAGTTGTGCAGTGCCAGATCCTGCACCTGCTGCGGCGGAGCATGGCGGGCCAGGTAGGCTGGGCTGGCGCACACCACCGAGTGGCAGGTGCCGAGCCTGCGGGCCACCAGGTTGGGATCGAGGTCGTTGGTGATGCGCAGGGCGAGATCGATTCGCTCCTCCACCAGATTGACCGTCCGGTCCAGCAGCAGGATGTCGATCGCCGTGCCGGGGTAACGGGCCAGGTAGTCGTTCGCCGCCCCGACCAGCAGGGCTTCGGAGAGAGAGTAGCTGCAGGTGATGCGCAGTTGCCCCTTGGGGGCCTCGTCATGGCGGATGGCCAGGTGTTCCATCTCTTCCCCCAGGGCCAGCATGGCTCTGGCCCGGTTCAGCGCCTCTTCTCCCGGCCCGGTCAGGCTCAGCCGGCGGGTGGTGCGGTGCAGCAATCTGGCCCCCATCCAGCGTTCCAGCTCGGCCAGGTAGCGCGACACCATGGCGCGGGACATCTCCAGTTTCTCCCCGGCGCCGCTCAGGCTGCCCTGTTCCACCACGCAGACGAAGACCCGCAATGCGGTCAGCCTATCCATCTTGTGCCCCTATATGATCGATTTATGCAACAGTGATGCGCCTATTATGCGGTATTTGTATCGATGGTGATGCAATAAACTGCGCTCATTCCATTAATCCACACCGATGAGCGTTATCTGATGAACAACACACTGCGTACCCTGACCCTGACCCTGACCCTGACCAGCCTCCTGATGACGGGCTCCGCCCTGGCGGCCCCCCTGACCGTGACCGTCTACAACCCCGGCGAGAAGGCGATCTTCCCCGTCTCCTCCTCACTGGTAACCGGTGACAAAGAGGCCATCCTGATCGATGCCTAGTTCGATGTGCAACATGGTCAGGCGCTGGTGGACATGATCAAGAAGAGCGGCAAGAAGCTGACCACTGTCTATATCAGTGCCGGTGACCCCGACTTCTACTTCGGTCTGGAACCCGTCATGGCTGCGTTCCCGGATGTCAAAGTGCTGGCCGACCAGCATGTGGTCGACCATATCAAGCAGACCAAGGATGCCAAGCTGAGCTACTGGGGCCCGATCCTGGGCAAGGATGCACCCAAGAGCCTGACCGTGCCGCAAGTGATGACGGCCAGCCACCTGACCCTGGATGGCGAGAAGATTGAAATCAAAGAGATGAACACCCCGAATGCCTACCTCTGGGCCCCTTCCATCAAGACGGCCTTTGGTGGTGTACCGGTCTACAGCGGCGTGCACGTCTGGATGGCGGACAGCCAGTCCAAGGCCGCTCGCAGCAACTGGGTCAAGGCGCTGAACAACCTGCTGGCCCTGAAACCCGAGCGTGTGGTGCCGGGTCACTTCCTGGGAACTGCGCCCAAGGGTACCGAAGCCGTGACCTTCACCCGTGACTACGTGCAGCGTTTTGAGCAGGAGCTGGCCAAGACCAAGCACTCCGGCCAGCTGATTGAA
This sequence comes from Aeromonas sp. Prich7-2, assembly GCF_017939255.1. NCBI lineage: Bacteria > Pseudomonadati > Pseudomonadota > Gammaproteobacteria > Aeromonadales > Aeromonadaceae > Aeromonas > Aeromonas sp. Prich7-2. The sequence continues at coordinate 1,996 of NZ_JAGKRI010000005.1, read as the reverse complement.
GCGCTGAAGAAGGCTTACCCCTCCCTGCCGGTCGACGATGGCCTGGCCATCGGTGCCAAGGTCAATACCGGCGAGATGAAGTGGTAACTCCCTGACGCCTACTTCCCTGTGTTTTTTACCGGGCCCGAGGGCCCGGTTTTTTATCCAGCATTGAAGCGAGAATGATGATGAACGAAGCGCAAACAACCCTCCATTATGTCTATGACCCCCTCTGTGGCTGGTGCTATGGCGCCGCCCCCCTGCTGAAAGCCGCTGCCGAGATCCCGGGTCTTCGCATCGAACTTCATGGGGGGGCCTCTGGATGGGCGCCAGGCGCCAGGCCATGGGCCAGCCCCTGCGGGACTATGTGCGCCCCCATGACGAGCGCATCCACGCCCTCACCGGACAGCGATTTGGTGAGCGCTACTTCAGCGAGCTCCTGCTCAACGAGTCGCTGCTCCTTGACTCCGAGCCGCCCATTCGCGCCGTTCTGGCGGTGAGCGAGCTTGGCGGCGACGGCCTTGCCTTGTTGCACCGCATTCAGGAGACCCACTACCGGGATGGGGAATGGGTCGGTTCCCCGACACGGTTGGCGGCGCTCGCGCTGGAGCAGGGGCTGACACCGGAGGCATTCGCCCTGGCCTTTGGTCGGGTCGATCTTGTGGGCCATCTGGCCACAAGCCAGGCGTGGCTGCGCCGGCTCGGCGGGCAGGGGTTCCCGACCCTGGTATTGATACAAGGGGAGCGCGTCGTTGCGCTGCCTGTCTCCTCCTATCTGGGAGAGCCATCGGCATTCGCGGATCACATCGCCTCCCTTGTCCCCCGCACCGTTCTTGTGCATGCTATCGGCCTCATTGAACGGCAGGATGCAGTACCTATGAACCTTCGCGATCTCGAATATCTGGTAGCGCTGGAAGAGGAGAAACACTTTCGCAAGGCAGCGGAGCGCTGCTTTGTCAGCCAGCCGACCCTGAGTGGTCAGCTGCGCAAGCTGGAAGATGAACTGGGAGTGATCCTCATCGAGCGCACCTCCCGCAAGGTGCTGTTCACGCCCGCCGGCGATGCCATGGCCCGTCAGGCGCGCAAGGTGCTCAAAGAGGCGCGAGAGCTCAAGAGCATAGGCCAGCACTTCGCCGAGCCCATGTCCGGCGAGATCCACATCGGTTTCATTCCCACCGTGGGCCCCTACCTGCTGCCCCACATCATCCAGGATCTGCGTGAACACTTCCCCAAGCTGGAGTTCTACCTCTACGAAGATCAGACCCAGGTGCTGCTCAAGCGGCTGGAGGAGGGGGAGCTGGATTGCCTCGTGCTGGCGGAGCTGGAAGGGATGGAGGGGTTTGGCGCCATCCCCCTCTATCAGGAGCCCATGTGGCTGGCCGTCCCCCAGCATCACCCGGAGGCGAGCGCCAAGGCGGTGCCCCTGCACAATCTCAAGGGCAAGAAATTGCTGATGCTGGCCGACGGTCACTGCCTGCGGGATCAGGCGATGGGTTTCTGTTTTGCCGCAGGCATCGGTGAGGATCAGCGCTTCAAGGGCACCAGTCTGGAGACCTTGCGCAACATGGTCGCCGCTGGCAGCGGCATGACGCTGGTGCCCAGGCTCGCCGTGCCCGCCAACCCGGAGGAGGGGGGTGTCAGCTATCGCCCGGTAATCAACCCCGTGCCGGGGCGCACCATCTCCCTGCTCTATCGTCACTACTCGGTGCGCCGCCCCTGCTTCAATGAGCTGGCGGCCCGCATCTCGAGTCTGATGAAAGCCCTGCTGGGCTGACGCAGCCCGCTCGTCATCCCGAAACAAAAACCGGCGCCTGGGCGCTAATGCCGATCAGTTAAGGATCCATTGACCGATCCTCAGGCTGTGTAAGAACCCGAAACTCCTTGTTGGGTTTCGGATTTTTTTATGCGTATCGACCAAGCTCTCGACTTCATTCACGCCTGTCCTCCCGGAAAGTTTGAGTCCCTGTCTGACCTGCTGTCACCTGAACTGGTGCAGGCTTGCTTGGCCGAGACGGGC
>NZ_JAGKRI010000057.1:0-29262 GCF_017939255.1 Aeromonas sp. Prich7-2 | reverse complement strand
GTCGGCGGGCCGGGAGCCACCTGCAGAACCGGTTCACCCGCCGGGCCGCCGGCAGTTGCCACCTTGGGCACCGAGCTCATCGGCGACCCGGGGCACCAGGTCCCGACCACCGCCCGGGGGCCACCTCCCCACCGGATCACCCGCACAGCCGCCGACAGTGGCCACCCTGGGCCCCGAGCCCGCGGCGGCCCGGGGCCCACCGCGCACCAGATCACCCCCCCACCCGCCGCCGCTGGCCACCTTGGGCCCCGAGTTCGTCGACGACCCAGGGCACCGGATCCCGGCGCCGGCCCGGGGGCAACCCGCAGCACCGGACCACCCACCGGTGGCCACCCTGGGCCCTGGGCTCGTCGGCGGGCCGGGAGCCACCTGCAGAACCGGTTCACCCGCCGGGCCGCCGGCAGTGGCCACCTTGGGCCCCGAGTTCGTCGACGACCCAGGGCACCGGATCCCGGCGCCGGCCCGGGAGCCACCTGCAGAACCGGTTCACCCGCCGGGCCGCCGGCAGTAGCCACCCTGGGCCCCGAGCCCGCGGCGGCCCGGGGCCCACCGCGTACCAGATCACCCCCCCCACCCGCCGCCGCTGGCCACCTTGGGCACCGGATCACCCACCCACCGGCGGCCACCTTGGGCCCCGAGTTCGTCGACGACCCGGGGCACCAGGTCCCGCCCCCCGCCCGGGGGCCACCTCCCCACCGGATCACCCGCACGGCCACCGGCATTGGCCACCTGCAGCACCGGTTCACCCGCCTGGCCACCGGCATTGGCCACCTGCAGCACCGGTTCACCCGCCTGGCCGCCGGCATTGGCCACCTGCAGCACCGGTTCACCCGCCTGGCCGCCGGCAGTGGCCACCCTGAGCCCTGGGCTCGTCGGCGGCCCGGGGCCACCTGCAGCACCGGTTCACCTGCCTGGGCGCCGAGCTCGGCGGCGACCCGGGATCCCGTACTCAGCATGCACACCGACAAAACCCCACCACCACCCAGGCCCCTCCGCTCCCCGGCGCCGGCCGCCGCTGGCCACCTTGGGCCCCGAGTTCGTCGACGACCCAGGGCACCGGATCCCGGCGCCGGCCCGGGGGCAACCCGCAGCACCGGATCACCCGCACGGCCACCGGCATTGGCCACCTGCAGCACCGGTTCACCCGCCTGGTCGCCGGCAGTGGCCACCCTGAGCCCTGGGCTCGTCGGCGGGCCGGGAGCCACCTGCAGAACCGGTTCACCCGCCGGGCCGCCGGCAGTAGCCACCCTGGGCCCCGAGCCCGCGGCGGCCCGGGGCCCACCGCGCACCAGATCACCCCCCCCCACCCGCCGCCGCTGGCCACCTTGGGCACCGGATCACCCACCCACCGGCGGCCACCTTGGGCCCCGAGTTCGTCGACGACCCGGGGCACCAGGTCCCGCCCCCCGCCCGGGGGCCACCTCCCCACCGGATCACCCGCACGGCCACCGGCATTGGCCACCTGCAGCACCGGTTCACCCGCCTGGCCGCCGGCAGTGGCCACCCTGAGCCCTGGGCTCGTCGGCGGCCCGGGGCCACCTGCAGCACCGGTTCACCTGCCTGGGCGCCGAGCTCGGCGGCGACCCGGGATCCCGTACTCAGCATGCACACCGACAAAACCCCACCACCACCTAGGCCCCTCCGCTCCCCGGCGCCGGCCGGGGGCCCACCGGATCACCCACCCAGCGGCCGGCAGTGGCCACCTTGAGCACCGAGCTGTAGCCCGCCGCGAAAAATGAAAAACGCAACTGGGTAAAACGATAAACAGAGCAGAGGCCACATTTATCAAACTCGGTGAATCAGAAATCACCCAGTTTGAAAAACGCTTAACAGGGGTTTAAACCTCGATTTCATAGGTTGGTAAATCAGGAGCGGGCCCTATGATAGCACCACTCTGGTAGAACGCCTTCTGGCCGATGGCCACCCCTCCCCCTCGCACCACCACCACACCGCCCCCCATCGTTTGCAGCGTCGTCGTCGTGGCACCGACAGCGGTCACGGTACCAACCAGCAAAGGGTCGGCACCGGGTACCAGCTCCAGGAACTGTTTGAACAGGTTCATACAAATCGCTCCACGCTCAGTTGTTGGCGTACCTTCATAGCCCTGTCCTGCAGCTCTGCAGAGACCCGCACGCTCCGGTTAAAACCCTTCCAGCCATCCACCGCGAGCAACGCCCCCGGCAAGATGAGTCCGGTGTCGTTCGATAGCGGCAGCTCGATGGCCTGCAGGCGCTTCGGCATGGTCTTGGCCAGGGCCACCACCCCCTGGGCACGGGCCGCCACCACATCGCACACCAGCGGGTGGGTGATGGTCGGTGCCTGTTTCTCCCCTGCCGTGCCTTGGCGCAGCACCCGGGCGCTGATGCCCTGATGACCACCACTGACCCAGACCCCGTTCGCCGCCTGCCCGGGCTGGGAGTCACTGCCCAGGGTCGTGATGATGGCGCGGGGAATGGCCATGTCGGCCAGCGCCCCGTCGAGCTGCCAGGGGACGGTCGGGTAGCGTGGCTTGATGACCAGGTGCCGGTTGCGCTGGTGCGGCAGCACGAACCCGCCTGCCGCCTCGGCCAGGTACTTGATCGCCTCGATCGGGGTCTGCTTGTCCAGGCTGAAAAAGCCTGCCGGTACCAGCCAGTCCGCTGCCTGCCAATCCAGGGTCCAGCCAAACGGCAGCAACGCCTCCGCCAGCTGGGCCATGGTAGCCAAGGCGCTCTCGCTCACCGCTTGCGCCAGTACGTGGGTCGGCGACAGATAAGCGGTGCGAGAGCGACCGGTCAGGGTCGCCGACTGCCGGGCAAAGCTCTCGCTCGACTGCCAGCCATCGCATACGCAGTCCCACTGCTGGCCGTTGACGTGGATGCTGACCTCTTCATCGTCCGTCATGGCCGCTGCCGCGACGCGCGGGATCTGGGCCGTGAACTGCCAGGCCCAGGAGTCGGTGTCGAGTTCGATGCTCAGCGAGGTGGTTGGAATATCGACCCCATCCCTCACCCGTACAATGCTTGCTGTGTTGCTCACCAGATAAACCCTCCGGGTTGGGATAACAATCTGAGCCTGTCCGAACCAGACGAACTCCAGGGAGGCGTCCCCCCGGGGCCGGCCGAACGCCAGCACCTTGGTCCGTTTGTCCGGGCGTACCGGTGGCGTCGTCGGCTTGGGCGGTGGCGACATGCCCCAGGGGGGCTGCATTGCCTCCTCCCAGCGCGACAGCCAGCCCTTGTGCAGCTGCAGGCCGAGCTGCCAGCGCTGGCCGCCCAGGGTGAAACCGAGCGGGGTGGCCTCCTGCCAGTGGTCGGCTTGCCACACCTTGTCCTGGCGCGGGGGGTTGCGAAACCCGCTCACCTGCCAGCGCCCCACCGGGGCCCCCTCGACCCAGAGCGAACGGGTCACGGCATGGCCGGGGGGCAGGCTGTCGAACCCATGGCCATTGCTTGCGTCGAGGGCCAACCCCTCATCGAACGGCACAAGCACGGTGCCATCCTCCCGGGGCAGCTGTTCGGCCAGGCCGGTCCACTCGCTCTGCAGGGGGCTGGCCTCCTGCCAATGATTCTGACAGGGGGAAGAAACGAGGGCTGGCTGCTGCCAGTCGCTTTGCACTGCCCGGGTCACCAGCGCGGCCCGCTCGAAATGATCGGTGCTGGTGTGGCTCGGCCCCCGGAACACATTGATGTCGTGGCCGGCCTCGATGGCAGGCAGCAGGGGGCGAGCCGTGCTGGCCAGGGTCGCCTCGATGACCACGGCGGCACCGATCTCGACCACCGGCTGCGGCGCCGTGGCCAGCAGGGCAGCCGGGTAAACCGGTATCACCGCCAGGCTGGCCTGGGTCGCGGGCCCCGTCCCCTGCAGTGCGCTCGGTAGCACCAGGCCCGGGGAGCAGGTCAGGCTGGGCGGCAGGCTGGTGCCCCGCAGCACGGCCGCATAGCGCTGCACCATGAGCGGGTTCAGCTCCAGGGCGGCGCTGGCCTTGCGGGCCTTCTGCAACTCCAGCCGGGCGTCGGTTCTGGCCATGCTGACCTCGTGGCTCACGGGGAGCGGTTAGGGTTCGGTAAAGATGGCGTCGTTGATGCGCACCATGGCGCCGGTGAACAGCTCACTGGCGGGGATTTCGATGTCGGCGCCGCTCTCCGGTGGCCCCACGTCGAGATCCGCCACAAAGCCCCCGTCCCGGTTGGCGATGCGCCCCCAGGCCTGGACCCCGCTGGCGGTGACCATCTGCTCGGCCAGGGGCTTGAGCGTCAGCACCCCGCCCGTCACGCTCTGGGCGCACGGGTGAGTGAACTGCAGCGTCACCAAGAGCACCTGGCTGGTGACGGCCGCCCCCGGGGCGGGGCGGGTGCCGGTGTAGATCTTGAGGGTCGCGGGCCCCGCGCTGCCCTCGTCGATGGCGGTGGCCAGCAGCTGGGCGCGGCTGGTGCGCAGGGCATCTGCATACGTGAACATAGTACCTCCTGGTGCGGCCCTATCAGGCCAGGCCGACCCCCTCACCGGGGGCGTAGGGGGTGGGGAGCTGGAAGTCGGCCGCCACGGCGTTGTAGTCGGCGGGGCCGAACGCCGGATCGTCCTGGGCGACCAGCATATAGCGGCGGTTGAGCCACAAGAGATCGAACCGGTATTTGCCATCGCTGGCGCGGCTCATGGTCTCGCCGACCAGGTTGCCCGCCTGGCCGAAGCAGAGCACCCGGCGGGCGACCCCCTCCCCGTTGATCGTGACCGTGCTCTCGATGTAGCCCTGCAGCACGTTCTGAACCCCATCCCGCAGCCAGTACCTGTCCAGCCCAGAACAAAGGAGATTCGTGTCTAGCTGGGTGGGGTTCACGGGGCCCGCATAGCCTCTGCCCTCCCCACTGACCCAAGCCACGTCCTGCGGCTGGAACACGCTGCGCGGCTCCTGATTGGCAGGGGTGAACCTCATGCGGTGGGTTCTCACCTCCCCCAAGGTGAGCGCCGAATCGAGATGCCGCCAGATAATCTTTGAGACCTGCACCGTACAGCCGTAGAGGAACAGGGCAGGCCTCAGATTAAAGTGGGTGTTATCACTGGCCTGCATGACCTGTACGTCATTGACATACAGCGTCAGGTTGGTGCCGACCTTCGTGAATTTCACCCGGTAGCTCTGGCCCACCACTAACCCGCTACCAGTGCTATTGGAGGCGGATTGAACTGAGGACTCAACCGCATTGATCCATTTACTTATCCCGAAGGTGTTATCGAGCGCAAAGAAGCGGTATCCATTAGCTTGGGTGCCCGTGGGAGTCACTAACCAACCCCCAACGTGCTTTCTACCCGCAGAGTCCGACACTATCTTGAGCGTGAGTTCACACTCGGCGTCATACTCCTGACAGGTAGGCTCCCCACTGAAAATAACGCCGCCCTGCGCGAGGCCGATGCTGGCCTGCAGGGTCTTGCTGACGGACTCGTAGGCTGCGGAGATACCCGTGCCAAAGAGGGTCGTGGGTACGTTGGGGGTAACAGCGAAATCAATCACCTTCTCGTAGACAACATCGCCAAGCGCCATGGCTTACCTCCAGGGACCTGTGAGATCAAAGCCAATCAGGGTGGGAGCATAGTTAAAACTATTCTCGTTGTAGGTGGCTTGGACAAACCGCACGATCTTGCCGGGCAGTGCTGGCATGTCTTTAAAGTTTTTACGACCCCATGCGGCTAGGTTGGCATAGGGCACCACGACCCCGGGGAGATGGCCCCGCAGGTGGTTATTGGTCTCCAGCACCATGATGGGATCCGTACACAGATAGAACCCGTTATCCGGCCCGTTGGGGACCGTCAACCCCGTACCAAATCTGGGAAATACCCCCTTCAACCACCACACGGTCGTACCATAAAGCTGATGGTAAGCTCGGGCTATGACCCTGTGACTGGACTCATCGAAGGAAAGCAAGTTGTTATACACATAAGCGTAAGAGGGTGATGAAGTCGATGCGTCCCAACGGCGCGCAGTATCATTCGCACTCTGGACACAGTATGTCGCCAAGAGCGCATGATAACGGTCACCGGGGCGCACCGAGTTGATATAGCCGAACATCAGCAATGCTTGGTAGTTGTGGGCGGCATACGCGGGCAGGAAAAAGAGCAGTTGACTGTCGCCTATGAGATCCCAGCGCCCGTCGCTGTAGCGCTTGGTCGCGGGCCAGCGATGATCGTAGATCAGGGTATAGGTATCTATGCCCACCACATCCTCGACGAGCTGGGCCTTAGCCAGATAGGCACTGCTGGTTCCTGTCCAGCCGCTGAATGCGGTGTTGTCGATACGCAAACTGACGTTGCCAGATGCCGATACATCGGTCGGGCGGTAGATGGCCACCATGCCGTCTGCACTCTCGTGGGTCAGGGTCCAGCCGAGCGGGGCCACCTTCATGGTGAGGGTGCCGCTGGCAGAAGCCCCGGGGTTGCCACCGTCCAACTCGAACCACACCTCGGTGGTGCTCACCTTCTTGACTCGGTGCTCGCCGTTGTAGGCGGCAGGGCTTGCACCGGTCACCTCAATCACCGAGTCTTTCAGGTAAGCGTGACCGCCAGAGATGGTCGCCTTGGCGGCATTCTCGGCGGCGTCCCACACCAGACTGTTAAGGGTGAGGGTGCCGAACCCGGTCACCAGCACGGCCTTGAGCAGGGCCGTCAGGGCCCCGGCGCTGGTATCCCCCAGGTTGGGGGCGCCTTGCATCTCGCTCGCATACCACTTCACGGGGAAAGTAGCCATGGTGTTCTCCAGTTGAATCAGTCAGGGTGGGGCAGATTGCCCCACTCGCATCAGTGGCTAGCGCGTCAACGGGGTGCAGGCCCTCGGCGCCGTCACTTTCCTGCACTGCTACCTGTCAGCGGTTGACGTTGCCGCGCAGCTGCAGCTCGAACTTGTCGGTTTCCTGGGCTGCCACCGACTGCAGGATGGTGCGGATCACCCAGAGCGGGTACGCCGCCGCCTGGGTGGTGAAGCGCAGCACGTTGCCGCTCGACCAGCCTGCCCCCCAGCCACGGTGATCCAGCAGGAAATAGGGCTGGCCGTTGTTGGGGTTGATGGGCGCCAAGTCGGTGTTCACGTCCCCCACCGCGATCTGGCCCACATGCTCCCCGACCAGCACAAAGTTGGTGCTGGAGTTGAAGATGATGGCCCAGCGCTCCTGCAGGGTGGCGCGGTTGGAGACCTGGATCGGGTAGTCGGTGTCGTTGTACTGCGCCGTGGACTGGTCGCCGATGAGGTAATCAGACCAGACATTGGTCCAACTCTTCTGATCGAACAGCCCGGTGTAACGCGCCCACAAGTCGCCGATGATGAGCGCACTGGACACCAGGGTGTCGGCGGCGTCATAGGCGTGGGACAAGGGCCTGGCCAGTCTGAGCCGGCCCGAGATCTCCACGTCGCTGACCAGGCTCATGTCCTCGATGCGGTGGACCACGTAGAGGGGTTCGGCGTAACCGGTCAGGTTCAAGGGGCTGGCAAGCGTCACCACGCCGCTGTCCAGGTTGACGCTGTAGAGCGCCTGGGGCAGTTGCTTGCCGTCCTTGTCCTCCACATGGGCATAAGCCAGCCGTTCGCGGCCGGTGTTGAGCTGCTGCCCGGCACTGACCCCCATCGGGAAGGCGGCCTTGCGGGTGCTGTGCACCACCACGATGTTGCCGGTGCGGATGAACGGCACCCGGCCATCGGACGGCAGCCGCACCGGATCCAGCCCGATGATGTCGGCATCGAGCGGCAGATAGCTGAACACCACGCAGTTGAACCGGATGGTGTCGGCCACCACGCTGAGCGGGCGCCAGATCTTGCCGTCCTCCCCCACCTGCTCGGCGTCATACCAGGGCTGCCCCTCGTTGCCGGCGGCCGTGACCTTGCGGCCAAAGCGCACCCACACCACCCCGGTCTGGTAGTTCACCCGGCCATCCATGTCGGTGGTGGTGAAATAGCCGTCCCCGTCTGCCGTCGCCTCGATGCGCCGCCCGGTGGCGGTGTTGGCACTGAGGTAGAGGCTGCCCGGGGCCACCGGGGCCCCGGGGGTGCGGAAGGTCACCGCATCCACCGACTGAACGCTGAACGAGGTGGCCAGGGACTGCAGCGACGGCTGGGCCCCCTGCCCTGCCGCCCAGTCGGCCAGCACCGCCAGCCCGTTGCTGTAGTCGATGGTGCCCGCCTGGATGCCGGCACCGGTCTCCGGGTCAGGGTTGCGGTAGAGCAACCCCTGGCGGTCCACGTAGGTGCTGCCCCCCAGGGTGAAGCGCATCGAGCCCTCCAGGATCGCCTCGGCATAGCCCGGGGTCACGTCGATCCGCAGCGCCTGGGCGGTCAGGGTGGCATTCTGCGCCAGGGCGCTGTTGTTGTTGCGGTAGGTCACATCGACCCAGCCCCCCTCGCCATCGGGGAAGGTGTAGGCGGTGTTGACGTACTGGAAGCCTGTCAGGGTCCAGCGCATGTCGGTGTACCAGGTGCCCGTCACCGGGTCCTGATGGCTGCCCGCCGGCACCCAGGCATAGGTGGGTTCTGGCAGCAGGGCGGTGCCGTCCGGCATGAAATGCAGGGTGCCGGCGCCGTAGTCGATGGCGCCCAGCACGTTGCCGCTGGCGTCTTTCAGGTTGCCCTGCCCATCGTCCTGCAGCGTGATGATGGGGTCCTTCTTCTCGATGGAGAGGATCCGCTCATCGGCCGCCACGATGTTGTAAAGCGCGTTGAACTTCACCCGCACCGACCCCGGGGTGAGGTTGAGCGCACCGCCGCCGTCACCGTCCAGGGTGATGGAGAGGTGCCCCACCTGGCCGGGGGTGCTGAGGCGCCCGGGCTCGATGTGGCGCTCGGTCACCGGCTCGCCGTACTGGTACTGGGCCACGTACTCCTGGCCCAGCGCCGGCAGGGTGATGTGCTCCAGATCGATGATGCCCTCGGCATAGTCGATGGTGCCGGTGATGTCGCCCCGGATCCGCCCATCCCCCACCGCATCGTTGGCAGTCAGGCCCGCGCCCCAGGTCAGGATCAGGCTCTTGGGGGTGATGCCGGTGTGGGGCAGCTGCCAGGCGCTCTTGCTGATGCTGATGGCCTGGCCGCTGCGGTTGGTGTAGTTGACCGGGGTGGCCCAGCTGAACAGGATCGCCGTGTCCACGTCCGGCAGCGCCCCCAGGGTCAGCATGACCGAGCCGGTGGCCAGATTGACCACACCGGACCCGTATGACCTGTCTGCCCCGAACAGCTCGCCCCGGCCGTTGTCCTTCAAGTCGTACCATTTGCCTTGCGCCATGAACGACACCGTCAGGGTGCCCGGCGCCGGGGTCGGCTGCAGGGTGATGGTGTAGGCATAGCCCCGGTTGTTGGCCTTGATCTCGATCTGGGCCGTGTCGGCGATACGCGACGGGCGGGCCGCCGGCCAGAAACTGACGCTCTTGCTCGCGGTGCCGTAGTTCGGGCACTGGGCGTTGAACTCCAGCTGGCCCCGGCCATAGTCGATAGCCCCCACCACAGACCCGGCGACAACCAGCTCGCCCCCCTTGTCGGTGATGGTTGCCGCGCCGATGGTGATGCTGAGCGTCCCCGGCTTGACGCCGGTGCCGAGGAACAGGCCCCGACTCGGGGCGATGCTGGCAACGGTCGAGAAGGTGACCAGGGCCTTGCCGGAATCCACCAGGCTGGCCAGCTCGCCGGCAGCGGTCAGATCCACCGCCGGGGTCTCGCTCCTGGCCGCCGGCACCAGCTGGGTGAAGATGGTCTTGGCCTTCACCTGCATGGCCCCGAACGCCGCATTTTCCGCGAGCTTGGTGGTGGCGAAGTAGTTGGCCGCATCGGCCACCACGGTCTCGCGCAGGGCGGTTTTGAGGTTGGTCACCACGTCATAGGGGGTCGGCTGCTCCCCCTCGAAGGTGTAGCGCAGCGGATCCGCCAGCTTGCAGGTCACCACGTTGCGGGTGAACTCGGGCACCCCGGGGATCTGGAACTTGGCCAGTTGCTGGGTCACCTCCAGCACCCGCACATACTGCTCGAACTCGCCGGCCTTGCCCTCGTTGCCGACCAGCACCAGGGTCTCCCCCACCTCCGGCAGGCGCACCTCGACGCGCTGGAAGAAGCGGATCGCCCGCTGCCCTTCCAGCTGGGTGTCGTACAGAAAGCCGCGCCACTTGGGCCCACGGGCCAGGTAGCGCTCCAGCACGTCGCGGGCCTCGGCGCGGGTGTCGTGGTGATCCCCGGTGCTCATCAGGCACAGGCCCACGTTGGGGTCGCTCGGCGGCAGCAGCACAGTAGTGTTGGCGCCGTAATAGGTGTCGGTGTTGTCGGTCTGCACCGTCAAGAAGGCCTTGCGCAGGTTGACCACCCCATAGGCGCGGTCGAGATCGCTGATGTCGGGGAACAGGCTGTTGTGCTCGCCACTGACGATCTCGTGGCCGGTCACCCGGCCGCCGCCATCGGGGGTGTCCGTCAGGCGCTGGCTGCCGAGCAGCTTGATGTCGCCGGAAAGAATGCTCATCGGATCACCTCGGTGAAGTTAAGGGTCAAGGCATAGGGCTCACCCGCCTCGGGGTCGGCCATCTCGATCAACGGGGTGGCCACGATGCCGGGCCTGCGCCAGAACACCTCCCGCTGCAGTCCATCCAGCAGGGTCAGGGTCATCAGCTGGGCCACCTGGGCCTCCAGCGCCTTGAGTGCGAGCACGGTGGCGCGGGGGCAATGACCCACCAGAGTGATGGGGCGCCCCTCCGGTTTGGCCGTTTCCTCGACCAGGAGAGCGCCAGAGAGCGTCGGCGTGACCACTTGCTCGACGGGGGCCCAATCGAACTCGTCGCGCCAGATGAGATCATCGGGCAGGTGCAGCCCGTTTAAGGTGACGTTCATGAGCGCAGTCCCTGCTGTTTAAGGAGGTTGATAAGGGCGGCGGCATTGGCCTCATCGGCCTGCACCTCGGCCTTGGCACCGTTCGATGCACGCAACTCGATGATGATCCGCTGGGGTTGCCCCGGATTGAACGAGGTTTGGGGCAGGCTTGATGGCCTGGCTTGGCCGGCGGCCGAAGTGGGGGCTTGCGCCTGCTGGGTCTCTTTCGCCTGGGCTTTGCTCAGTTCCTGCTGGAGCTTAGTGCGCATGGCCTCCATCTCCTTCTGGAATTTCTCGCCGTAATACTTGCTCCACTCGCTATAGGCGGGAATGTCCCTGACCTTCTGGCTGTAGCGGGCCAGCTCCTCTTCCACGCCGGCGAGGGTATTGGCCAGGGCATCGGCGTTGCCGCGCAGGTTGTTGATGTCCACGGTCTTGTAGAAGAACGAGCCGGCCCCCACGCTGCGGGTGACCTCCCCCCGGCCACTGCCCGCACCGCCCCCGCCACCGGCCGAGGCCACGGCGTTGCCGGTCTGCTCCGCCTCATCCTGTACGCCACGAAGGCCCGAGCGCATGGCATCGGTGGCACTCTTGGCCCTGGCGGCCGCCGAGTCGAAGCCATCGCCGATCGCCGCCACCGCCTGTTTGGCGTCACCGCTGCCCCCCTTCACCTTGCTCATGGCGTCAGCCGCGATGGCCATGGAGCGGGTGATGCCATCCCCGGTGAGCTGGCCCTGCTTGGTCATTGCCTTCATGCGCTCGATCACCGCGTCGATCTCGGCCTTGTTCTTCGCCTGGTTGAACGCTGCCGCCAGGTACTCCTCACAGGCCGCCGAACTGGAGCCGCTGTGCTGCACCAGGGTATCCAGGGCGCTGAGGGTCTCCTTGAAGCTCTCGCCGATACGGCCATTGGCCCGCTCGAAGTCCAGCCCCAGGGTCTGGGCTGCCTTGCCCAACGTGGCGGGGAGCTCTGCCGCCGTTTTCCTGGCGACGGCGTTGATCTCATCCAGGTAGTCGCGGGTCTGCTTGGCCTCAGTGCCGAGCGCCTGAACGGCGGCGGCCCCCGCTCGCCAACTGCCGGTGGCCTCGTCGTAATGTACCTTGCCCTCGGCGACCAGGCGGTCGAGATCCGCCATGCTGGTGATAGCCACTCCCAACTCGGCAGAGAGGGCAGCCAGTTGGCCATTGAGCTGAGCCTGGGTCTGCGCACGCAGCGCCTGGGATTCTCGCAGCGCCAGCTCGGCCTGCATCCACTCCTTGAGGGCGGTGGCCAGACGGATGATCTGGAATATCGACTCGACAGTGACGGCGGCCAGCAACCCCTTGATCGCCATCCCAAGAGCTTGCATCCCGATAGAGGCGGCGGCCGCTGCCGTCCCTGCCGTGGTCATGCCCCCCGCCGCCGTGGCCGTCGCCGCCGGCAGGGCGATGAACTGACCATAGAGGCCGCGCAGATCGGCAATCCAGCCCGCGATTTTCAGGCCATACCAAGCCTGGGCCATCACCAGCAGGGCATCTCGCCAGGCATAGACGGTCTGGATGAAGGCCTTGATGGATTCCCCAAGCCCGACGATGCCGTCGGAGAGGCGCTGGGCCCACGCCTGCAGGCGGCCATCCTGGGCCATCTGGTCGAATTCACGGTTCAGGCTGGCCAGCTGGTTCTTGAGCCAGGTCAGCGCCCCGTTCTCCGCCACCATGCGGTAGAACTTGGCCAGGTTGTCCTGGGCGTTGGAGATAAGCCCCGAGAGCAGGCTCATGTTGTTGGCCGCAGCTCCGCTCGACTGGGCGGCGATCTCGTTCATTAGCGCCTGGATAGTGTCCCGGCCGAGCTTGCCCGCTTCCGAGAGCTTCTGCAGCTCGGCGGTGTTCTTGCCGGTGACCTGCTCCAGCAGTTGCCACACCGGCACCCCGCGTTCGATAAGCTGCAGGATCTCTTCACCCTGCAGCTTCTGCTTGGCCCAGGCCTGGCCGAGGGCCAGGGAGATGCCCTGCACTTCCTCAAATCCGCCGCCCAGCTTGTAAGCCTGATCGACGATGCCCTGCATCGAACCGTTCATGGGATCGATGCCAAAGGCCTTCAGGCGCACGAAGACCTGGGTCACCTCGTCGAGCTGCAGCGGGGTGTTCTTGGCGAAGTCCTGGATCCAGGCAGACGCCTCTTTGCCACCGGCAATCGACCCCATCACCGCCTTGAGCTGCACACTGAGCCGCTCGGCCTGATCGCCGGTTTGGAACATGGCCATCAGTTGGGTGGTGAGGGTCTGGATACCGAACCAGGTACCGGCCATCGCCACCAGGCGGCCGGTCAGGCTACCGATGGCTCCCTGGAAGCCGCCAGCGCCTTGCGCTCCCTGCACCAGGGAACGCCCCAGCCGTTCGGTTTGGGCCGCGCTCTCGCGCAGTTCGCGCTGCAGTCTGTTCTGTTCCTGGGCAAGGTTGCGGGTATCGATCCCAGCTTGGGATAGGCCCCCACGCAGGCGGCCAACTTCGCTGTGCTGGGCAATCAGCTGGCGCTCCAGCTGCTTGACCTCGGAAGCCAGCAGTCGCTCCTGGTCGGTGAGCTGGCGGGCGCTACCTGCCGCCCCCTGCTGCTCGCGGCGCAGTTCGGCCAACTTATCCCGGGAGAGTATGGTGGCCAGTTCGAGCTGGGTCAGGGCGCGGCCGCTGGCCTCGAACTGAGCGATCAGGTCGCGCTGCTGGGTCAATCCTTCCAGGGTTTGCGCCAGGCGCTCGGTCTCGGCGGCAGTCTCGTCAGAGAGTGGGCCCAACTCCTGCACCTGCCCCGCCAGCGCGGCCAGATCCTCGCGGCCGGTGACTTTGGCCGCGAGTTCTAACGCGAGTTTTAGGTTGGAAGAGGTAGACATGGGCATTCCTGAGAGATTCAGATATGCCCCATGGTAAAGAGATGACAAGATGGGAGGGTTTATGGCCAATTACTGAGATATATCATAGAAAAACCATCCTTTGCCGAGTATGATTTGCTGAAAGATGAATGCCCCAGATTTCCTTTCTTCTCCCCGTCGGTGAAGCCACATTATTGATTGATTAGTTGATGTTGTTCATGAATAACTCATCTCACTCTTTCCCCTTAGCCCACAAGCAATTAATATGACCGAGTGGCAGTTTCACCTCAGCTTTCACAGTCAGAGGGAGCTAGGCGAATATGTAATGCTTTAGAGATAATTTGGTAGTGCAATGATTTAAAGCTTATTTTCGTGGTAATGATTAAGGTGAGGTGGAATTATATGAAAGACTATACTATCGGATTAGCCCCATCTCCTATCTCATCGCTATTTAGCAGTACAATTACCGCCCACTTTAATCCGCAACAATAACATTCATAATGAGAAGGGAAATTAAATGGGAACTTCGATAGAGCTACGCCTTGGAAACGTCTCCCTATCATATTCTAAAAATAGCATGGGGAAAGATTATGGATTTTTATTTCAGAATGGTGATCTAAGACGTGATAAATCAGAAGTAATAAACTACGGAGATGATGAAGAGCATCCAGAAGAAGAACCGGACCTTGGTGAAGCAGAGGAGATTTTTGCTAGAAAATTGTCTCGCGTTATACCTAGACTTAATTTACTAGGTTATACGCTTGAGAATGCACGCACTGAATATCAATCAGTAGTCTCATATGCAGAAGAAATATCAGATATTTGTGATGCGGCAAATTCTGTTAAAAAACATCTCACTTTTGAAGAATTCTGCAACTTGGCATGTCGTTATCCGCTAGCCGAGTTAAATGATGATTATGTCAATCACAATATGCCATCCCGAGACATAATCTCTCAGGGGCGTTTTGCCGATGACATCGACTTGTTTGATCGCATTCCTTGGAATGAGAACTCAAATCTTTATTGGTCTGAAGCCAGTTACCTTTCTGCGAATGTTTGCATTCTCAGCGCGGAATCTATGCTGCAGATCTTTGCCCTAAATGAAGCGAATACAGACGTTGAGGTTAGATGGGCTTTTGGTCATATTGTCTACGCGGGCTGGGTCGAACGCGAAGCATTCCGAGCTGGAGCGATACAAAAGCAAAAGGTTCTGATCGCTACTGAAGGTTCATCAGACGCGCGCATTATTCGACGAGTACTTGATGTCCTACGCCCTGACGTAGCTGATTTTTTCAATTTCATAGATGTCGATGAGAGCCATCCCTTCTGGGGAACTGGTAACCTTGTGAAATTCGCAGAGGGACTTTTACGAATAGAAGTTCTTAATCAGGTGTTATTTGTTTTCGATAACGATGCAGAGGGTGTTGATGCTTTTCGTAAGCTTGAGAGGTTGAACCTTCCATCCAACATGAGAGCAATGCTACTGCCTGACCTTGAGGAATTAAGAGATTTTAAAACTCTCGGGCCTGAAGGTATTAACACCTCTGATATCAATGGGCGGGCAGCAGCAATTGAGTGCTATCTTGACCTTCATTTAGATCAATACCCCCCAGCTCAAATTACATGGAGTAACTTCAAAAAAGATATCGAAGCATGGCATGGTGTATTGGATTTCAAAGAGTCCTACTCAAAGCATTTCTACGATCAGTCCGAGGATATGCTGAGAAATGGTAGTTATGACACATCTAAATTATTAAAATTAATAGATGCGTTAATCCGAGAGTCAGGGTTGGTAATTCCTGTTATTTAAGCTTTCCCCTTTGCTCTTCATATCTGCGTATAGTAGTTCGTAGATTCGATTAGCGAAGCGTAATCTGACGTCCAAGGAAAAGCAAAGCGGCGGCCCCCCCGCCGCTGCTTATTCCCCAACCCTTACGCCGTCTCCGGCCGATCCACATAGAAAGGCGCATCTTCGCCGTCCAGGGCCAGCAGCTCCCCCTCCAGTTCGATCTCGATGGGCTTGTCGCTCAGGAAGTCCACCGCCTTCTTGGGGGCCAGACTGGCGCGGGGCACTGTCAGGATAATGGACTCCCCACCGATCACACTGCGCCCATCCAGGGTGAGCTTCGCCTTCACCTCCGGCTGCACGTTGCCGGCAATGCGGGTGCCGGTGACGGCGTTATAGCTGGCGCTGACGGTCACGGGCCCACCGTCTGCCACCGCGCCTGTCTTGGTGGCCCGCAGCAGCCCCAGGGCATAGTTGATCTCGAAGTCGGTACCGAGCACCAGCGGCGTGGCCCCTTCCGTCACCACCAGGCCGGTGGCCGAGAGGTTGGTTTTGCCCAGGCTCACCCACTTGGGGTGCGCCAGCAGGGTCACCGGCACCTCGGTCAGCGTCCCCGCCCCCTGGTTGATGGGGCTCTCCAGCCCCATAAAGGCGGCGGCCAGCAGCACCGGCGGGATCTCGCTGGTCTTGATGTTGACCGTGGCAGGCTTGGGCACGAAGTAGCTTTCCCGGGCCTGACCCAGCTTGTGCTTGCGCTTGCTCGGGATACTGATCTTCTCGCTGTCCGGTTTGACTTCCAGGCTGTTGACGTCCACCGGGCCAATCACCCCGTTCGAGACGTTGTTGGTGAAGGTCTCGATATAGAGATCCCCTTCCAGGTGCAGTGTTTCGCTCATGACCGTTCTCCCTTGAATTTCACTGTCGTCTTGAAGGCGAGGGGCAGATAGACCACCCCACCCTTGTAGCTCGGCTTGACCGGTGCGCTTTCACGCCGAAAGGTACTGTCACCGCAGGCCCGACCGGCCACGGCCTGCAACATGCGCCCCAGCCACACCCCGGCGCTGGCCTCCTTGGGGGTGGCCCTATGCACCAACACCAGCAGCCAAACCTGGTCAAACGCGCTTTGCCGCCCGCTTTGGCTGCTCTCGTTCTCTCGCTCTCCCTGGTAAATTACATGAATGGCCGGGGTGTGCTGCCCCAGGTTGGCCACCGCCTCCAGGTCGGTGGCCACAAACACCTCCTTGAGCCCTTGCCCTTTCAAGGGCAGCAGCAGCTCGCGCAGCCGCTCCCCCGCCGCCAGGTAGTCGAGTTCAGGCGTGGGGGCACTCATAGGAAGCCCCCAGTTCCCCGGCCAAAGATCCGGCCATCGGACTGCAGCTGGGCCAGGTTCTGGCTCTCCACCTGCTCGCCGTCTGCCGCGAGGCCCAGCGCCAGCTCTCCCTTGCCCACCGATTTGAGGAAGGCCAGGGCCGCCTCATAGCGCTTGGCGATCTGCTCCGGCGCCTGCTCGCCATAGAGGCGGTGGCGGGCGATATCGGCGCAGATGGGCACCAGGGCGCTCGGCACATGGGCCAGCGGCAGCGGGTAGCGTCCCGCCAGGTAGCCATCGATCAGGGCGCTGGCGTCCTGCAGGGCGACGGTGATCGCCGCGTCATCCAGCTCGCCGGCCGGGGTCATAGCGAGGCGCAACAGCTCCGCCTCGCCAAAGCGGGTCACCATATCGCTGACGCTGGCGTAGCTCATTTGCCTTTGCTCTTGCTGCTGGCGGGTGCGGCCGCAGGCTCTGCCGCATCAGGGGCCGGGCTCAGGCCGCCCACTGCTGCGTCCAGATCCCCGTTCGTCTGCGGTGCATCAGCCGACGCGAGGGCGACGTCTTCACCCAGGCGGGTGACCACCAGGCGCGGATCGGCCTCCAGGGTCTCGCACTGCACAGGCGACACAGCCAGCTCAGACTTACCAGGTGCAATCGCCAGGGCCGCGCGATAATAGACCTGACGAACCGTCGATGTGATGCCAACTCGAATAGCCTGTTCCATCTCGTGTTCCATCTCATGTTTCCCTCTGTCTCGTTCAATCCAGGATCCGGTTTAAACGGGGGTTAAACGCCCACACTCGCTCGTTTAACCCTGCCGTTAAACAGCGCTTACAGGTAGTCCGCCACCACCAGTTCCAGCTTGCCCTTGAGCTCGTTGCTGGAGCTGCTTTCCAGCTCGCGCTCCAGCATCTTGGTCGCCAACTTCTCCAGGGCGGGCGGCACCACCAGCAGGGTCGGCTTGATACCAAGCTTGCGGCCGCCGTCCGCCTGGAACTCCCGCATCCGGCTGTAGGCATCCCACAGGTTGTCGGGGGTCAGCGCCCGCTTGTTGGCGAACGCCAGCTGCCAGAAGCCAAAGCCGGCGGCGTCGCGGCAGTCCACCCCGTAGCGGAACTCCTTGCGGGTGAACACCGCCTCGTCGTCGATCTTGGTCATGGCGATGAGCTCGGGGGACTTGCGATCCTGGAAGATGATCGGCTTGAGGGCGCGGCTGGTATCGAGCAGGAACCAGGGCTCGCCGGTATAGGCGCCATCCACCACCAGGTTGGCCACCAGCGCCGGGGTGCCGGTGCCATCGACCTTGGGATAGACCGGGTGATCGGTATCGAAGAAATACTGGGCGTCGTAGCAGGGTGTGGTGAAACCGGCTCCCAGCAAACCGAAACAGAGCTCGTCGGGATGTACCCCGGCCGAGCGCCCCATCTCGGCGAACAGCGGGGCATAGATGCCCAGCTCGTCGTCCGCGATATCGTTGCGATCGACGGCCACGGTGGCTTCGAAGTCCTCGTTGACGATCTGGTAACCGTGGGTCTTCATCGACTCGATCACCCGATCCCCGACCCACTTGCGCAAGCTCGGGAACTTGCCGAGCCAGCCATAGGTGTTGGACTTGGTGGTCGATTTGATCACGGTGGCGATCTTGGTGTACTGGGTCGGCGCCTCGCTCTTGGCGTCCTCAAAGTTCTTCTTGAAGCCGGTGAAGAGGGACTGCAGCAGCGCGGGTGTAATCATGGCCATGGTCTATTCCTTCTCTGGTTAAACGGAACTGCCTTCGCGTGAAACGGGGCTTGCTCAGGCCTTGGCCTTGGCAAAGTCCTCGTGGCTGATGCCGAGCTGGTCGGCGGCGTACTTGTCCTCGGCCGAGAGCACGGCCTCCCCCTTCTTCTCCGGCAGGGTGACGGCAGCGGTCTGGCTCGCCGTGAGCGCGGCGATGGCCGGGCGCGGCTCCAGCAGGGCCTTGAGGGCGGCCACCCCCTTCTGGGCGGCATAGGCGGTCAGGTACTCCTCTTCGGCCGCCACCACCTTGCCTGCGGTGCGGGCCTCCTTGATGAGGGTCGCGGCATCGGTGGTGTCCACCTGGGCGGTCAGGGCCGCCACCTGGGTGACCAGGGCGTTATAGGTCGCCACCGGCACGTATTGCGCCAGGTCAACCTGGGCTCCTTGTTGTACTGAGGTCGTCTGCGCCTTGAGCGCGGCCAGAGCGGTCTTCTCGGCCGAGAGCGCGGCCTCCAGCTCCGGCGCCTTCTTGGCGCTGGCCTGCAGGCTGTCGAGCTCGGTAAGCGCCTTCTGCAGTTGCTCGTCGGTCGGGTCACCGGTCAGCTCGATGCCGAGCTTGGCCAGCAGCTTTTTCAGCAGTTCATTCATGGAGTTCTCCTTGGTGAGGGTGGCCGGCTGGCCGGGTTGGATCGGTTGAGCACTCAAGGCCGCCAGCGCCTGCATACCCACCACCCCGGGATCGTTGGTGATGGCGGTCATGCGCAGCTCCAGGGGGCGGCCCTGGGCGTCATAGGGGAATACGGCAGAGAGGAAGCGATACTCTTTGGCAGCGACCAGGGCGGCGGCCCGCTCGGTCCAGCGGGGTTTGATAAAGAGTCCCTCCCCCTCGCGCCACTCGATTTCGTCGCCGTTGTACCACCCGGCCGCCGGAGCGGGCTGGCCGTTCTGATCCACCTTGAGGGTTTGGTGGTCGTAGTCGATGAGGATGTCTTGACCGAGCGCCTTGGCCCGGTTGATCAGGGTAGTGGCGATGGTCTTGTCGAGCTGCCAGTGGCCACCAGGCACATCGAAGGGGCGGCCATCCCTGGCCTTGAACGGGCCCACCGGCAGTAACTGGTGCCAACCGTCGTCGCTCGGGCCAAGCACCGCATCGAGCACGGCCAGCCCCAGGGTAGTGGGTCTGGCATTCAAGATGGCCACGGCAATCGCAGATGGGGGCATCACTCTTACTCCGGCTGGACATAGCAAAAATCACTGGTGCCAGTGTCAGGGAGGAGAGAGAGGGGTGGGGTTTATGGTGGGTTACTGCAACAGCAGGGGGTGCCGGTACTGTTTAAGGGTGTTTAAACACCGTTTTGCTGGGCCAAGAGCGGACGGGCCATGCCATCGCACCGGCCCTGCCCCCGTAAACGCACTCAGAGGCTTAGGGCGCGTCCGCCGTCAGATAGCCTTCCAGCGTCTCCAGTACGCTCTGCTGGTCTGTTTCCGACAGCCCCAGATAGGGGCGCTCAGGCAGGTTGATCTCGGGGCGGCCGAACTGGTGAGCGGCGCCGTATTCCAGCGGGGTGCCGAAGTAGAGGGCCTGGGGATCGGCCTGATAGTTGAGGGTGTCGCGCAGATCGTCGTTCAGGCGCAGCACCTCGTCGGCATGGCGCGGCTTGCGGGCGCGGTACTTGTCCGAGAGCGGGGCCCAGGGATCTCCTTCCGGGGTCTCCTGCGCATCCCAGCGATCTCGGTGCGACAGCAGCAGTCCCTCGCCGATATCCGCCAGGGGCTCGCTCAAGTCGCCGGTGCGCTGATAGAGCCTGGCCAGCAGCTCATGGGCATCGGCCACCCCGTGGTGGCTGATGGCGATAAAGCTGCCCGCCATCAGGCGTCATCCTCGAAGGTGGTCATAAAGTGCATGGCCTCTTCATCAGCCGCAGCCATGGCGGCGGCCCAGAGATCCCCCAACAGTTCTGCCTCTTCACCTTCGGCTTGTTCGCACAAGGCATCCAGCGCCTTGGCCTGTGCCAGGGTAAAGGGGCCATCTTCTGCCAGCAGGGCGCTGGCTTGTTCCAACAGGGTCATCCTTTCTCTCCTTTGCGGCTGGCGGTCGTGGCCTGGGCCAGCATGGCCTCCACTCGTTTGGCCAGTTCGGGGAAATGCGTCACCATGGCATCCCTCGCCAAGACCCAGGCGGCAAATGCCTCGGCGGCGGCTTCCATCCTGGTCTTGCCGGCATACTCCGTCAGCAGTCCCACCCCCGTCAGGTCAGGCTCCCCGGCCCAGAAGTGAACCTGGTGACCGAGTTCGTGCAACCAGGTTGAGAGCCGCTGGGCTGATTCCCCCTGCTTGCCGCCGACGTTGGCGGAGATGCTCCAGTGACGGCGCAAGGTCTCGCCACTGGTCCCCCTTGGCAACCAGTGACGGGGCCCGGTGTTGGCATGGGCATCGGTGACCACCTCGGCCGCCGCCGCTTGCACCGCCTGCATGTCCACTGCTTTGAGTGTATCACCCGCCTTCACTTTGATAACCAGATGGCCCCAGCTTTTGGCCGTAAAGCCGTTGGTCGCGCTGGCCCGGCGCGTGTAATAGAGGGAGCGAACCAGGTAAGGGTCTGTGCCCAGGTACTCGGCGATGGCCGGCGCAACCTTGAGCCCTGCCGCCCCCTTGCCCATCTCGGTCTGCTTGATAAACAGGGTCTTGACCGGGTGCGCCTTGAGGAAGGCCGCCAAGGGCTCACGCTGGGGTGCGGGTAGCTGGGCCAGCAGATCGCTGACCCCCTGCGCCGTCACCCCCTTGGCGGTCGAAAAGGCGCTCTCCACCAACCGCTGCGGCAAGCGCTCGGCCAGCGCGGGTTTCGCCGCCTCCCGCTTGGCCACGGCCTCGGTCAGGGCGGCGGGCGTCTTTGGCCGGTAATCGAAACCCGGATCGATGCCACGGGGGATCCGGTGTATCTCCCCGGTCGCCTTGTCCACCCACTCATAATTGCCGTCATCCGGTGCCTGGCCCACCGTCAGCCCCCGCCGTTTGAGATCTGACTCGGAGAGCAGGAACTTCTTGCACTTGCAGCCATAGCCGTTGCTGGGGCTGTGGGTCTCCCACCAGGGATGGTCCACCGGCAGCACCAGGTTGTTCCACTTGAGGTGCAGCTCCCTGGGGTGCTCGGAGTCGCCGTGGCGATAGAGCGCATAGGGGCGCTTGTGCTTGATGCGCTCTATCTGGTCATCACGCCCGGCGTTGTAGCTCTGGCGCAGGTTGGTCTCGAAGATGACGCGAGAGCGCCACGACGCCGGGCCGGTATGCACCCAACCGTGGCGAGCCACGATTTCCTTGAACGCTTTCTGGAATGCACCGAGGGATTGCCCCTCGCTGATCGCCTTGTCCACCGCCCCGCGCAGGTCGGCCAGCAAGTCAGTCTTGGTCGCCCCCGCCACCATAAAGGCGCGGTTATGGGCGTCCCGCCACACATCGGCCCAGCGCTCGCTCGGCATATTCAGCTTCTGGCGAAAGAAGGCGATCGCCTCCTCAAACGGCAGACTGCCGTAACGAACGGGCATCAGTTGCCCTCCTCCATCTCCAGCATGCCGAGCAGTTCGCTGGCGGCAATGGCCTGGGCCAGCAGCGCCCCCAGTTCGTCATGACTGAGGTTGGGCTCCAGCGCCAGCAAGCCATCCCGGATCTCCTCCAGGGTGGTGGCCTGCATCACCAGTGCCTGGACAGCATCGGTCATGCCGGCGAGCAAAGGGGCCACCTCGGCCTGCAGCCGGGCCAGCTGGGCATCGTTGTTATCACCCCGGGCAGGGGACTTTGCCGCCAGCGCCGCCAACCCTTGCGCCTTGAGCGCCGCCTCCCCGGCCCCTGCCTGCTTGTCGACGATGACCAGCACCTCTTCCCCTTCCTTGGGTGCCGGGATCTGCAGCTTGTCCCGCACCCACTGGGCCGGGATCTGCATCCCCATGCCCACCAGGGCCCGCAGCGGATAGGCCAGATCGCGCATGTCCTCGGGCTCGGTCACGTCAAACTCCAGGCGCGGGCAGCGGCGCGGCCCCTGGAAGCTCTTGCCGTTCAGGGCAAACAGCGGATAGACCAGATCCCGGGTCAGGGTCGCGGCGAGCTGGCGAAGGTCTGCATCCCGTACCTCCTGGCGCACCTCGTTGTGGACGTTGCCGAGCGCATGGGTCGAGCTCTTGCCGTCGGCCTGGCTGGTCAAGGTTCCCCCCAGGATGGCCTTGCTCATGGAGCGCTCACACCAGTCCATCATCACCACAAAGGGATCGGCCTGACCGTTGGCCGCATTCTGGAAATCGATCTCCATCCCCCGGGGGATGATGCCGCCAGCGTTATGGCCGATGGAGAGCACCGCCTGCAGCAGGGTCGCCTTCTCCTTCTCGGTCGCCCCTTCCGGGTATTTGCCCAGGCGCACCGGCAGGCCATAGATCTCCAGAAACTCGGCGAGATCCCGCACGCTGTAGTTCTTGAACAGGAAGGGCCAGACCAGGGTGCGGATAAGGCCGGTGCGGGCGAGATACCCCGACTTCGACTTGGCCTTGTGCATGACCCAGCCGAACGGATTGAGGGCTGCCCCCTCCTTGCTACCGTCCCGCAGCCGCAACTGGTTCCAGTCATCCGGGTGGGTCTGGAACCAGGCGGGATCGCGCCAGACGATGCCCTTGGGGAGCTGCAGCCCCTCCACCATCTCCCAGCCGCTGAACTCCTGGGCACTGAACCCCTTGAGCACCGCATCGGTGGCGTCAAAGATGGCGTCATCCAACCAGGTGAAGTCCTCCAGCAGCTCGCGGATCATCTCGCAGTCGCGCTGCTCGGCGGGGGTCGCATTGCGGGGCGGCTCTATGGTCCAGCTCACCCCGAGCAGGGACCGGCGCCGTTTGCCGAGCTCGCTCTGCAGGTGGGCGTCCTTCTCCTCCATGTCTTCGGCCAGCTCGCACTGGGCGATGAGGCTCCCCTCCTCCGCTTCTTTCAGCGCTGCTGCAGCCTTGCCCGGGGTGAGCCCCACCGTGGGATGCTCGCTGTAGTGACGACGCAGTTGGGCCAGCTTGGCGTCGTTCTCGGTCTGCGGCTCCTTCTGCAGGCGCAGCGAGTTGCCATGAATGTCGATGAGTCCGGCCATTACCAACCCCCTCTTTCATATCGGTGATAGTCGTCGTTGCGCTCTGAATCGTGTTTACCAGGTAAGGGGGTGAACTCGATGGCGCCCCCTTCCATCCAACTCGCCCGCACTGCCATGGCCAGCGCCACCGCAAAGTCGCCGTGACGCTGCTGGCCGCCCTGGCCGGTGTTCTTGCCCTTGTCGATCTTGGGTACCCCGTTGATGACCTGGATTTTGCCGAGGTCGTCCTGCACGTCTGCATGGCGCGGGATCACCAGGTTGTCGTCCTCGAACTCGGCCTTGAGCTTGGGCATCCACTCCCGGTACCAGGGGTCATTGAGCATCACGCACTCGATCATGCTGGCGCCCCAGCGCAGCCGAGCAGCTTCTGCCAGATAACCGCCGTTACCGGTGGCATCGAAGGCGGCCGCCGTGAAGCGGTGTAGCCCCTGCAGCAGGTAGAACAGGATTTGGCGCTGGGTCTCATAGGGGGCATTGACCAGCTCCACCACGAAGGGCACGGTCTTGCGCAGGCTGGTCGCGATGGATAGCGGAACAAACACCGAGAGATCCCCCTTGCGGGCGAAGTCCTCCCCCAGTACATGACGGCAATTGCGATCGAGCGCTTCCAGGCAGGGCTTGAGGTTCTCCTCACACCAGATCTCCGCCACCGCCTTGCGGGTCTCCTCGCTTTGCAGCTCGAAGTCCGCAGGGGAAGTGAAGCGCAGGATGGGGATCTCCGGCTGCATGGCCCGCTCGATCAGGGTGCGCTTGATATAGACGCCGCTGCTCTGCTTGGGCACGCAGAAATACTCCTCCAGCGCATCCTCTTCGGTGGCGGTGGCCTTGAGCAGCCCGGCCTTCCAGCTCTCCTCGGCCTCCGGCGTCCAGGGCGTGCCCTTGACCTGGCAGATGCGACGATAGAGCCCTTGGCGGCAGGCGTCGTCCAGGCTGATGGTGTGGATGGAATACTCTTTACGGCCCGCACGGCTGTCGTTGATGAGCTGGTTAAACAGGTTGTCCACGCCGTTGTGGGTGCTGATAAGCCGCACCTTGGCCCCCCACATAGTCAGCGCCATCGCAGCTTTCAGCACCTCGGCGAGCCGGTCGTGGAACGCCGCCTCGTCGATGGTGACATTGCCCTGCATCCCCCGCAGGTTGGAGGGGTTGCTGGAGAGCGCCTGCACCTTGAAGCCCGAGGCGAAATAGACCACGAAGGTGAGGATCGCCTTGTCCTCGTCGTCGGTGAACACCTCCTCCTGGATCTCGCCTGCTGCCTTGTTGTACGCCTTGGCCCACATGGCCACGGCATCGATAAACTCTCGCGCCATCTCCTTGTTGCTGCCTACATAGAAGTGGTGGCAGCCCCCGGCCGTCTTGGTCTTGGAGGCCGTCAGGGCGGCGTCGGCCGCCTCCGCCCAGGTGATCCCGGTGCGGCGGCTCTTCTCGGCGATCTTGAGCGGGCTCTCGTCGGCTATCCAAATCTTCTGGTAGGGCAGCAACACCTCGTCGGGGCTGTATTCAGTACCGAGGGTCTGGGCCAACTGCTGTGCGATAGGGGTCTGTACGATCGTGGTCATCAGACAATCCCCAGGATTTCGCGGCGTATCTCGGCGGCGGCCTCACCGCTCAGGCCCGCCTGGGTGACGATGGCCTCGGTCTTGGCGGCCACTTCCTCGGCAAAGGCCTGGCGGATCTCTTTCTCCCGGCGATGCGATTGCATGGCGGTGGATTCGAGCCGCTGGGCCGCCAACATGGCGTTTTTCAGCATGTCGATATCCACCGCCTCCTCCGGGTTCTGCACCTGGGCCAGCATCGCCTTGAACAGCTGGGAACGGCCGAGCTCCAGGATGAGCTTGGTGGTCTCTCCCATCGGCTTGTCACCGAGCTGGGAGGTGAGCGCCGCCGTGGTCTCCCGTAAGTCGCGCAGGTGCTGGCCCACCTGCTCCACCTGACTGGCGTGGCGGCTGAGCCCTGAGCGGGAGAGCTTGAGATCATCGGGTAACCCTGCGCCCTCGATAAGACCATTGATCTCGTCCAGGATGGCGGCCTGGCTGTTGCCCTTGTCGCGCAGCATCTCGTTGAGGGCGTTGCGGATAGCTTCGGGCAGCAGCCACACCTTGCTGGCGCGGCCCCGGGTCGGTTTCTCGGCCATGGTCAATCCTCCGCCCGAGGCTTCTTGACACCCGGCACGCTGGATCGCCCTTCAGCCACGTCCTGGCCCCGGCCGGTCAGGTGCGCCACCTGCACCTGGGCCAATTTCTCGATGCGCACCAGCCCCTGCTCATCCAGCCAGGCCAGCAGGGTCTTGACCCGATCCCGGGACACCCGGCCGGTACCCAGCTGGTCGAGGCAATCATTGAGGATCGACTCGTTGGCGGCCCCGCCGATATCGAGCAAGGATCGCAAGATCACCAGGCGTTGCTGGGCGTCCAATATCCCTTGAATGCTCATGTTCTCTCCTTGAGTTCATTTTCCAGCAGCAGGTCGGCGAGCCGGCGGGCCTGGCGCAGTTCCGGCGCCAGTGCCCGCAGCTCACCACGCAATTCGCTGATCTCCAGTTGCAGGGTGTGCAGCTCCTTCTCGGTCGGCAGATCCGAGAGTTGCTGCTCGACCCTGGCCACCCTGGCGGCCAGGCCGGTGACATCTTCACGCTTGGCGTAGGTCTTGGAGAGCAAGATGATGACGATCAACCCCACCAGACTGGCCAGGGCGTACAGGGGCCCCCAGTTTTTAACGATAAATTCCCACATCGGTGGCCCCCTTCGTCTGGTTCGGCAATATCGGGCCTAGCAGCGGCCTCCTGTTCCCCTTAACGATGAAATCCCACACGGATTGCCTCCTTGCGCTCGAATAGGGTCTGGCACTCGATGCAGCGCGGCGCATCGGGTTCGGCATGCAGCCGTGCAATCGGGATGGGCTCATCACAATCGCAACAGATGCCATCGCCACGGGGTTTGGGCCTTGCCCGGTGGGCGTCAATAAGGCGCCCGGTCCGCTCGGCGTCGAGCTGCTGGGCGCGGTCTATGGGGTCGCTCAAGGGTGTCTCCTTGCGAACCGATTACTTGATGACGTGGGTCGCCTTGAGGCGGCCCCAGATGGCCAGCAGGCCGCCGATGGCACTGGCCAGATCCACGGCGGTGGAGACCAGGCTGGTTTGGGTACCGACATCGACCGGCACGCCGAACAGGCCGGCGATACCGGCCCCCACGGCGATGACGCCGCCGATGACGGCGCGGCTCCTGAGCGCAGGCTTGGCTTGGGGTAACAGGGAATCAGGCATGATGGGTTTCCTTCTGTTGAGGTGGGGTAAGACGGGCACGGGCCCGCAGGCGATCCAGCTCCCCTACCGACCGCCAGCCCTGCTCGTACAGGGATTGGCGAGTGGCGTGATGGCTGTAGAGCGGGATGGCCTCCAGATCCGCACCGGCCAGGGCGGCCTTGAGATGGGCGCGGCGCCCATCCTTGAAGCAGGCAAGGTAACGGGGATTCTTGAGTTCGGGGATGCCGAAATACCCGGCGGCCTGGATCCCTTGCAACGCTTGGCGGCGCTTGTTGATGAGGCTGGGTTTGCTCATGCCGCCCCCTCACCGAACCGGGTCGAGAGCAGGTAACTCTGCAGGCGCAGCAGGCGGTTGCTCCAGCCGTGGGCATTGGCCCACTGGCTCGGGTCTTTGCGCACGATGCCGAGCATGAAGCCGGCGCGGATCTCAAGCAGCGTGAGCAGCAGGGCCCGACCACCATCTCGACCGGTCTTGGCGGCCAGCACCCGCAAGGTATGGGAGCCCAGCACCCCATCGGCCAAGACGCCGAGCGCCTGCTGCAACTGGCGCACCGAGCGACCAGGGCCGTGATGCACGGCGCCGTCGAACAGGGCAATGGCAATCAGCGGGCAGACGCTATCAACCCGATCGCAACGGGCGGGCAGCCAGTAGTTCGCGCGGTAAAACAACTGGGCGTGGGCAGGGGTCGCATCCCCGACGGCAATGTCCGGCCGACCATCCCGATCGAGGTCGATCATGCCGTCCTTCCTGCCGTCGGCGACATCGGCCATGCCGAACTTGGTATGGCCGCCACGGTCGGCCGGATGGTTGACCTCGCCCCCTTCCACATCGGGACGGAGCAACCAGGCAAGCGCTATGGGATAGGTATCAGGCAACATAAAAGGCCCCTCGATAAACTGCGTTATCGCAGCGTACCGAGGGGCCTTAATGGGGCGGGTTTATGGTGGGTTAGAAAGGTAACTCTGAAATGACAGAGGGATCAGGGGAAGACGATAATACCTAGCTGTTCCAGCAACTCTGGCTGCTGATATTCACTTATTTTTACCCCGTTTAGATTAACTCGTCGCGGATTCAACCCAGACAGATCACTATTTCGCAGATCGCACCCCTGCAGATTAAAGCTGGTCCATTCTATTTGTCCAAACTCTGAATCACTCAGATCAGATCCAGCCAAAGATGCTCTCTGCAAATTCGCTCCATTCCACCGGTTGCCACTGAGCTCGCATTTTTCCAGCAAGCAACCTTCGAAGTTGGCGTAATTAAAGTTGTTACCGGTCAAATAAGCGTCGCAGAAGTAACTTCTAAGGGTAATCTGGTTGACGAAGCTGGCACGGGAGAAATTAATCCCCATTGCCTGACAGTCACGCATTTCCAACCCCAAGCACTGGCTGTGACTCAAGTTCGCTAGGGTCAGATCACAGCGTAGGAAGCTCGCCTCACGCAGATTACATGCTTGCAGCTGACAACTGAGCTCCTGTTCCCGATCATAAAAACTACAGTCAACGAAGCGACACTCACTCAAATTCAACCGGGAAAAATCGCAACCAACGAAGCTGCAGCCACTAAACTGCTCGCCTTCTACCTCTTGCTGCTCGAAGCGCCGCCCCTCGAAACGCAAGCCATTGATCATTCTGATACTCCTCTGACGAAGACCGTCATGTGAATAAATTGTATTAACCTAAACTAAACTTCCTGAACTCAAGCTGTTTGCCTTGAATCACGAATTTGTATGTCCGTCACACCGACAAGATACATTCATTGAACTTTCATTCAAAAAAATCCTTCTGTACACGTTTCTTAGTCAGTTGCCGTTGCTCTGCCACCACCGCATAGGTCTGAGGCACCGATAGGCCATGCTTGCGGGCCAATTGGTCGATATTACGGCCATTGAACTCATCCCAGATCGCTCTGTCCCGCAGCGCGGCCTTGAGATGATCGCCGGTTGGGATGTAGTAGGCACGCCCCCCCATATAGTGAGCTTGCACCAATGCCAGCTTGCGGGCCTGGGCCAAGGCCTTATCCGCCGCCATCCCGCCGCGCCCAAGTTCACAGGCAAGCACATCGACCAGCTCGGCCAGTGCCTTGGGCCATTTGGCAGTCAGCTCGGCCGCCGGGATCTGATCCAACCGGTCCACCAACTGCCCCAAGGATTCATGGTCCTCGGCGAACAGGTCCAGATTCTCTTGGCTGCTATCCATGTTGCACCTCCGCCTGCATCTGCTCAAAGGCTGCCACAACAGCCTGATAGCCCACCACCCGACCGGTCTTTTCATTGATGGGGATAGTTTTAGGTTCTTCGCGGGATCTTGGGGAAGTGGAAGTTGACAGACAGGGTGCTGGTAAACTGGCTGTCTCCAAACACACCACCACCATCACCCTGCTGTCGCCGTGCATCATATTGATATTGCCTCCTTCTGGCCAGGTTATACCG